>CACYDN010000144.1 GCA_902773185.1 uncultured Lachnospiraceae bacterium
ATGCAAAATTCCCAAAAAAAACTGATGAAGATGTCAAGGTACAAATCTATGGAATCGCCAGTAAAATGGCGGTTCTTTTTATGGGGTGGTACTTATGATTGAGGACTTACGGTGGACCCGGATAAGGCGTTCTTCTGGCGGCGGCTCTACGATTCCGTCATCCCCGGGTATCATCAGAATAAGATGCACTGGAACACGATCATCCTGGATGGGAGCATCCCCGACAGGGATATCAAGGCGATGATCGCGGAAAGCTACGACCTGATTTCGGACTGTCCGGCAAAGCGGATCTACGAGGCGGTGAAGCGGATTCCCTACGGCCGCGTTGCGACGTATGCGCAGGTGGCGGAGGCGGCCGGCGACCGCAAAATGGCGCGGGCGGTCGGCAATGCGCTCCATAAGAATCCGGACCTCAGCATCATCCCCTGTTATCGCGTGGTGAACGCCAAGGGGGAGCTGGCCGGGAACTATGCCTTTGGGGGAGCATGGAAGCAGGGCGAACTCCTGGAGGCGGAGGGCGTAGAAGTAGTGGACGGAAAAGTGGACCTTTCGAAGTATGGATGTGATTATCTTTGAGGGTATTCCCAAGATCTACTATTGTGATTCCACAGGAGAGGGCAGGGAGAGTCTGTTCGAATCGCATCTATTACGGGAAGAAGGAAGGATTTTATGGCTTCTATGGCATCTTTGAATGAACGTTCGTCCATAACATGCTTGTTTTTCAGAAATCCTCGCCAGCGCTGTTGACGTTGGTAGTCTTCCGTGAAATCATCTTCAAAAGCAACAATTTCGTTAAAATCTGTATGTCGATTATGAAAAGTCTCCTCAAGAGCATTTTTGAGGATTAATCCATTGAAATCTTCACGTTCCGGGATTGTGCACAGATCGTAGAAGTCTTTATATCGGCTGTTTGCAACACCAAGGGAAATGATCGCTTCAAGCTTTTCGGCAATCATGGAATAAGTGGTGTAAACATACATTGTAGGTGAAGCATCATCTAATAGCGTGGGGTAATTCATCTTTATCCGTTCCGGATAGATGACATCTCCAAAGCCGATATCAATACCAACGGGAATTCTGGTTTTATCAAGGTATGCGGTCGTGGTGATTCTTGCACCGTGATATTTCTTGAATTCAGTGATATGGATTACTTCAATGGTGTCCAGGTCGAAGTGTATTGGATCATCTGTGGGAAGTGATAGGATTTCCCTAAAAACGGATTCCAGAGCATCCGTGTCGTTTGAAATATGATTACCGAGCAGATCAATATCTGTAGTGGACCGGGTAAAATCCTCGGTATATAATCCATAGAGAAGTATTCCACCTTTAAGGGTAAAGTTATCAACATACTTTGAAATGGATATGCGGTACAGAATCCGTTCCAGAACATAAATTGTAAACATATCCTGAACGGTTCGACCATTTTCTTTTGCGTATTTTTTCAAACGGTCTTTAACGGATGCGGCATTACTCATACAAGTACCTCCACAAATTGACGAACAACAGTTTTTTCTCTGAGTTTATCTGCATATGTCATGAGTCGGTTTAGGTTGCGCTCTTTATGTTGCATATAATTGCGGATTACCTCAACAGCTGCTTCAAATCCCAGCTTATTGCGGTAGAAAAGAACGTCACAAACAGTCTTTTCCATATCGTAGATTTGATAGATGTTTCCGTTTTCGTTTACAGTTTTCTTTCCAAGCTCATATCGGGGTTCGGAAAAAAGATAATATTTTATGGCAGGCCATTCCGGTGCTTCGGGCATTCGTGTCCGCCTTGGGAGCGCTACGTCAATTTGGAATAGCCTCTCGGAAGATAGACCATAATATATTGCCGCGCTCAGAAGACATATAATACTTTTCTCTGAATATGCGATAGGAGCATAATAATCATTGGGTTCTCCGATATACTCCAAATTCTCATAGTATCGTTTATTCACTTTGGCGAGGGTGCCCGATTCAACAAGTTTTCTAACTTTGTAGTTGGAATAACCGTCATCTTTCAAATCCTGAATAGAAATGAATTGTTGTTTTCTTCTATTGTCAAGCATATGACCACCTCCTCTCACTATTTTATTGAATGTTTGCAATTGTGTCAATATGCAAACATTGGATTAAATGTGAGGGTGAGGTGGAGTTAACTCACTGCCTATTATATACAGCAAGTGATGTCATGTGCGGATTTAGTAAATATTTTTACTAAAAGTGGACCTTTCGAAGTATGGATGTACCGCAGAAAACCTGATTTTTTAGACAAATTTCCAGATCTGTAATACTTTGCGGATTTGGAAATTTTTTTTTGCTGATTTGTTGCGCTTTTGTAACCTGATGTGCGTTATATTGTTTGCACATCAGCGCGGTGCAGTAAGTAAGTATCCCTGATCGACACGCATTGATTTACAGAATTGAAATAATAGATCAAATCAAAAAAGAATCAAACAAAACATGAAATGAAGAATGAAAGAGGAGTAAAAAACCATGAAAGAAAATGAGATTGAGATTCAAAACGTTGAACCGATTCTTCCCGCAGGAACGGAAGAATTTGAACTGAAAAAACCGAAGACTTTTAAGCTGGCGAGACCCATGACCAGGCAGATGATTGCGGATATGACCAACGGTCTGCAGTCGGTTGGTGAACTTTACGGGGAGGATAAGGATATAATCTCCGCGAAGTCTCTTGCCATTATTGGGAAAACTGCGGAATCGAAGGTAAAGGACCTGAATGCCCCCCTGCCGGAGGATGAGGTAAAGGCACTGGAGCCGCTCGTAGAGGATTGTATTCAGACAATGCGCAGTGCAATCGAGAAAGATCATGCACCGAAGGATTCCTACCGGAGACGTGCGCAGCTTGCCTTTTTGCAGCATGTGGAAACCATGGCAAACGGTGATTTTCGGCTCATGCTGGAGGCGGATGATGTGTATCTTTCCTATGCGGCAGGTACCTTTAACAATTTCCCGCTTCCGCTCTTCGGTAAGAAAGGGCAGAATAACGGCTTTGTCAGAGATGATGAAAAATATGAAAAGTACATGAAGGCGTATCCCTTCCTCGAGCAGTATGAGGAACGTCAGCGTTATGAGAAGGAGCATATGATCCCTTATCTGAAGGCAAAGAAGGCCGGTACGCTCACGGAGGCCGAGGAGCGGCAGTATGTAAATTCGACCATGGAGCATCTTCTGAAAGAGAAGCGCTACTTCGAGAAACTTGCTGCGCTTCCGGAAACGGATGAGATTATGAGCATCTACCCGTTCGCTATTTCCAACAATAACGGCTTTAGCATGGACTGGAAAGGTGATCGGTTTACGAAGAAGAGACTGGCAGATATCAATGCCGAGATTGCTGCACTGCAGCACGGCTGGTCGCCGGATGATTTCCGCATGATCCATCAGCTGGATACCGCGATGGAGCATATCCGTGATAATAAGGACAGCTTCCGACCGGACGAAGTGGAGATATTTGAAACCCTTTATCAGGATTTCAAGAAGGAGTACATTGGAACGCCTGCCGATAGACGCCGGATGCTTGCTTCTCTGAAGCGTCTCTATGACCGCTTCGGTGCCGTGATCGATCCGAAATTGTCTGCGAATAGTGTGGCGGAATATAAGCGGGTTGTGAAGCTTCGTCCGGCCGTAGTGATCCTGGATGAAGAAGAGCGTCTGCGTCAGGATACAATCGGGAAGCTGGAACGCGCTATGAAGGGCCTGACAGCGCAGCACCGGATCGGTACGCATACGGATAAGAAGGAGATCGTTCAGCTTCGGGAGAAGGTAATGGAGGCGCTTAATGCGCTGAAGTTAAACAGAGAAAAGAGCTTCTATGAGAATGATAAATTCGAGCAGCTCTTTAACGATATCCAGAAGCTTGCAGTGGCTTATACAAATGCAAAGAAGACAGAGGCACATAAGGAGCCGAACGATAAAGCTTGGCGTCCGACCACGAAGATGGGCCAGACCAGATATGAAGCCGCCCTTTCCCTGGCGGATGAGATGCATGATCTGGCATATCGACTCAAAAAAGACAAGAGACAAACCCTTGCTAATATACGGGCGAAGGAAAAAGAAATGCGCGAGGAAGGTTACAAGGTTCTGAACTTGGATGATACAAAATACATTTATACCGGAATGCCGTATGAAGCAAAGGTGAATGCCGTGCTGAATTATTACAGCAAGGAGCCGACCTTCTACACCAGACATGAGCAGACGAAAATGTACAGCAAGGATGTCTTTAAATCCGTATGTACGCCGATTCGCTGCGATGGTGTCAGTGACCGGGAGTTTTCTCTCATTGCACTGGCGTCCACATTTAATGATGATCTGTTTTCAAAGGAAGTTATTGATAAGCACTGGCCGTCAAAGCATCCGGATGTAACAAAGGAAAAGATGCTTACTGCAAACCGGACCATGTTCAGCTTTGATATCGCTATCGACCGTGCAAATGCATTGAACAAATATGGCGAGGATTTAATTAAGGTATGCCGGAATCATGCAAAGACGGCTATTGACGAGTATAAGGCCGGCGATAACACAAAGCTTGTGAATATTCTGGCAAGGTCTGTGAAGGGTCTTACGAATGATGTGCTGAAAATGAACGATATCAGAGACGAACACAAGGATTTTGCTGTAAAAACGGAGGTGCTCTCTAATCTGCTTCAGTTTGCAAAGCAGGATGCCAAACTGTATGCTGCCATGGTCAGATCCGTTGGCCATGAGAACATGAAGGAAGTTGAGGATGTGGTAAGGCTGAAGGGATTTTTGGATCAGTGCATCGCATCCGAGAAGAAGCTGGAAGCGGCGGAGAAGAGCGGTAAGTCCCTTTCCACGGATGAGAAGCGGGCCTGCATCGAAAATATCGTCCGGTATGAGTTCGTTTCCAGTATTTACAAAAATGAAAGAGATATGCAGTTTTTAACGAATACTGTTTATCAGGAATTCGAGAAGACGGATTCGAAGATTCGAAAGGGGATTATTAAGGGGACGTGTAACGACCGGACAGAGAAAGATCAGTCTGTTCTGCAGGCGGAGGCGGAAGCAAGTAACCGTTCCACGGTTTGGGGCGTGCAGACGCATCTGCGTACCGAAAAAGGCATGAAGCGCCTGGAGGAGACCGTGAAGAGCGTGGCCGCAAGTATTTCCGCAAGCGATTCCCCGGAGAAGATCCGGAAGAATCTGAAGCCGCTTGTGAATGAGATGGACCAGATCCAGAAGACGAATGCAGAGAAAAAGTATGGCCTGGCGAAGGAGCCGGCTGCGCCGCAGCAGGGGAAGAACGGCGCCGTGAAGAAGACCGGCGCGGGGAAGAAGTCCGATACCGTGGTAAAGGGCAACGGCCCGAAGGCTGGATAAGAAGCCTACAAGGGTCAAAAGGTCACAAGGCGGTTTTTTCCGAACGCTGAAAGCGCGAAGATAGAAGGAGGGAATCATGACAGAGAACATTACCGTATTTGTACAAAACAGTATTCGAGTTACGAGTGAGGTGGGGCAGATTTATATCGATCCCTTCAAGTTCAAGGGAGCACCGCATGATGCGGCATTTATCCTGCTGACGCATGACCACTATGACCATTTTTCTCCGGAAGATATTGAGAAGGTAGCCTCTGAGAAGACTATCCTGGTCGTGCCGGAGAAGATGGCATCCGAGGCAAAGAAGCTTTCTCGCTATGTCAGCCGCGTGGAAACGGTTGAGCCGGGAATGTCAAAGACGGTTGATGGTCTGAAGCTTGAAACCGTGCCGGCTTATAATCTGTCAAAGCAGTTCCACCGGAAGAAGTGCGGATGGGTCGGTTATATTCTTGAAATCGGCGGACAGCGAATCTATGTGGCCGGCGATACCGATGCAACGCCGGAAGCTGCTGCTGTAAAGTGTGATGTGGCGCTTGTTCCGATCGGCGGCACCTTTACCATGGATGCTGAGGAAGCGGCGGACCTGGTGAACCGTATGCAACCAAAAGTTGCTATTCCCGTGCACTACGGCGCGGTTGTCGGCTCACCGTCGGATGGAAAGAGATTTGCGGCTTTGGTAAAGCCACCCGTGCAGGTAGAGCTGAAGATGTGATGAGAAAAATCCCATCCATTGGACGAGAAAAAAACAGCTTGAATGGATGGGAACGCAAAAAAAATGAGAGCATATTGAAAAATTCACTTTTCAGTGGACATAGAGGCTGGGCGAAATGGATGGGAAAAGAGAGGAAAGTGCGGAAATGAAATCAAAGTACATTCTGGATTCTGTGTTGCGCTTTTGTTACCTTTTGTGTGTTATATTGTCTTCATCACAAAAAAACCCTATGAATGTCTGCCGTTTCAGTCAGTCGCCGGCTGAATGGCAGGCATAAGTTCGGACTAAAACCCGAAGAATGCCGAAATGGCCCGGCCGGAATGAGTTCCGCAAGAAAGCGATACATTTTCGGTGATCACAAATTCATTTGCAGGATAGAAGAAAATCGGACCCACTACTTTCTTCTTTCTCGAAGCATGATTGATTTTTTTGGTGAGAGAGTAGACCATGCTTCGTATATATATCATATGTCCAATTCTTTATACGAAACAGCGGTGAAATGCATGAAAATGTGTTTGACCGCTGTTTTGTATTATATATAATAAAATTAGCGATTGCGAGAGTACGAAGTGCGTAGCAATCGTCTTTCATAATCTTGTTTCTTCACAGTCGATCATACGGACTCATTCATGAGGGCGGATGAATAACCATGAGAGAACCTGACCCGTATGAGCAAGTAGGTCGAATAGGTTGAATAATTGTCGTTAGTTCATTATTTAGAAAGGACCGGGGATATGAATAAAAAAACAGTTGTTGCGATCATGTATGATTTTGATAAAACCCTCTGCACCAAAAATATGCAGGATTTTTCGTTCATTCCCAATCTGGGCATGTCTGAGGAGGAGTTCTGGAGCTCGGCCAATGAACTGTCCAGGAAACAGCAGATGGATGGCATCCTCGCCTATATGTGGCAGATGATTTCGGAATCCAGAAAGCGGATGAAGAGCATCCATCGGAAGGATTTTGTGGAGCTGGGCAAAAATATTGAGTTCTATGACGGCGTGATGGAGTGGTTCGACCGCATCAACGAGTATGGAAAGTCGGTGGGGGTGCAGGTGGAACATTACATCATTTCGTCCGGCCTGAAGGAGATTATCGAGGGCTCCGGCATTTACCGGAAATTCAAGGAGGTTTATGCCTGCGAGTATATGTATGATGAAAATGATATTGCCTGCTGGCCGAAGAATGTCGTGAATTATACGACGAAAACGCAGTTTTTGTTCCGCATCAATAAGGGCGTCTCCGATCTTTCGGATGACAGGTCGCTGAACGATTTCATCCCGGAGGATGAGCGGCGGGTTCCGTTCCGGAACATGATCTACATCGCAGACGGCATTACAGATGTGCCCTGTCTCAAACTCGTGAAGGTCAACGGGGGCTATTCCATTGCAGTTCATCAGAAAAATAAGCAGCTGGCCTATGACCTGTTGAAGGATAACCGCGTGAATTTCATCACGCCGGCTAATTATAAGGAAGGGTCCGAACTGGATACGCTGGTGAAGGACATCATCTCCGAGGTTGCACGGAAGGATCAGCTCGTCCGCCGGCAGCTGAAGCAGAAGCAGAAGCTGTGACCTGCATCGGTAAAGAAGACACGTCTCCCCAAAATTACAGATCTTCCGTGTAAAGCGTGAAGTAAGGTGGCGCGAGAAAGCCGGCTGGCATACGGTTTGGTGATTTGAAAAACGTGTATCGGAACTATATGGAATCAAAATTTTAGTTGAAATAATATTGTTACCCGGCGGTCAAATGCATGAGAATGTATTTGACCGCTGTTTTGGTTTGCATGTATAATTTAGATGTTGTTAGGCTATGACTTTTGGGGTTATATAAATATAAAAAATGGAGGGAAAAATGAATCCGAAAGAGTTTATTGATGAAACAATAAAAGGTCTGAATGATGAAAACTATGCGATGTTGAGGGATGATCTGGTGGGAGAGTATATATCGTTCTCCTATATTGACAGTAAGGATGTACCTTTTGAACAATTTGCGGAAAAGCTCTGCGATTATTTTGAAAAGGTGGAGATCAAGACGGATAAGGATATCGATGGGATTATCTCCAACTATATGTCCCAGTGGAAGGATTTGGTGAGTCCATTGATTCAGAAAGAGATGTCCGCCGAAGGTGAAGATCAGAAACCGGTGCTTACACGGGCAAGAAAATATTATGATCGTGCTATGGAAATCAGGGATTCAAAGGATCGTACGATCGAAGTTCTTATTGATTATTCCAGAGTGATGATGTGTTTGTATACGGCAATCATCAAGAATCAATTCAAAAAGGTAAGTGACTTTGATTTTTCAATATCCTGTCTGGATAGAGAAAAGATCATCGATTCGATGAAGAACAGTGTCGAATATGAAACCACGATGGTTTTATGGAAGAATAAAAAATCAAAGTTTAATCTTAAGAAACCATACGGGCTCGACAAGAGTGTTTTTCTGATGACGGAAATCATGTTTTATTGTATAAAGAATGGACGGTAGGAGGTAAGATCAATGGCAGGGGAGATTAATATTACAGCCTTAGAGCAGTTGGGAAAATACATGGATCAAGATGGCGTTTTGGAGGTTGTTATAAGAAACCAAAAAAAGAGGTTCAAAAACTTTTACAAATTGGTGATCAAGAATGTCAAAAAGCCTGAAGAGCAGGAGTTGGTAAAAAAGACAACCAATCTTTTGCAGCAAAACCAGGTGTTAGTAAAAAAGATGACCAATCTATTTCAACAAAATCAGACATTAGTAAATAAGACGACCGATCTTTTGCAACAAAACCGCATGTTTTTTCAGAAGGATATACAAATGCTCACGAATGTGGTGAAACTGCAGGAGCTGTCGTTGGTTTTCAGCGGGTTGGACTTATGTGCAACCTGCGTCGGATTTGCCATCATGTATAAAAAACTGGATAAGATCAGCAACCAGATCAGCCAGTTGATGAATGTAATCAAACAGGGCAACAGTGTTCAGGCTGACTATGAATTTAAGAAGGTCATTTCCGAACACTCCAATATGCTGGATTCGAGAAAAACACAGAAGTACTATACGGAAGAACAGATGCGTAAGCTGGTGGACGATGAGTATAATGTGCTGAATATGCTGCTGGATGTATACGCAAAGGATTTGGCAGACGATCAGAACGGTCTGGTATTCTCTATTTTCACACTGGCTTCGATGCTGGCCGTTTCATTGCGTTATTTTGATGAACTGTACTATTTTAACAACAAAGAGGTCATCGGAGATGGCGATATCTGGCACTCCTCACACGATAACTGGATGTCTGTTTTTGATAAGCTTTTAGATGAACAGATGGTTAAGAGAATTCAGGATTACGGCTTTCTGGATCTGAAACTGAGTACCGTTGATAATGATATCTATTCCACGGGAATGAAAGAACAGATTGAGGAGCTTGTTGAGAGTATTAAGGATAATCAAAAGCTGATTGTTGCGTTCGGCGATGCAGATTTAATGACTGACTATGAAAAATTCATGATGGAGGATGTTGCGTCGAGTATCGACGAGGCTTTTGCACAGACTGAGGGCGCGCTGGATGATGAGGACATTGTTAAGGCTGTGAATAGTGCAAAGAGGCAGGTCGGACTGGCTGTATAGATGGGGACTGAGTGATGGATATCGATGTAAAAAATGCTTATCAAAAGGTTGAACGCGCATGTTCAAAAAACGATCAAAAAGCTCTGGTCGAGGATATATATGATTTTATTTCATTTATCTCCGTTACAGGTGCCTTGGAGCGTTTTATCTCTTTTTATAAAACATATGTGCATGCTGATCCGGATTATAATCCGGAGGATGTTTTGGAAAAGCCATTGCCCAAAGAGCGGAAGATTGTCGACAGTTTGAACCCGCGCGCGGTATCTGAACTCATTCAGTTTTTCTCCGTATTGGGGAAATATTATGTTTTTAACAGGAATGACAAGGAGTATATTGACAAAGATAAATTTGTTCAATACATCAGGCAGTTACAGAGTGATTATGAGAAAAAAATAGAGAGTATTCGCGAGGCATCCATTAAGAAAGCGGAACATGAAGGAAATGATCACTCAAATAATGCGAAGGACGTATTCGCGTCAGGTGCAGGCGGTGATGGACAGGCAGCTGTTACAGAGAAGAATAAAGCCGATACCTTAGAAAAGCCGGTTGAAGCAACTGAGACTGAACCAGAAAAGACTGTTGAAGAGCTTTTGGCGGAACTTCATTCCATGATCGGATTGGACGGAGTGAAAAAAGAAGTCGACCAGATAACCAAAATGATCAGGGTTCAGAAGAAGGGTGAGGAGTTTGGTGAAGCAAAGAAACCGCTTTCCCTGCATCTGGTGTTTTATGGAAATCCGGGCACCGGAAAGACCACGGTGGCACGTTTATTGGCTCGGATTTATAAAGCGCTTGGTGTGTTATCCCGGGGGCAGCTTGTCGAAGTGGACAGGGGTAAACTGGTCGGTGGATATGTTGGACAGACTGCAATAAAAACACAGGAAGAAATAGATAAGGCCATTGGTGGAATTCTGTTTGTTGATGAGGCATATACACTGACACACGGAAAAGGGGATACGGATTTTGGCCAGGAAGCGGTGGATACCATTCTGAAGGCAATGGAAGATCATAGAGATGATCTGATCGTGATCGTCGCGGGCTATCCCGACTTGATGAAAGAGTTTATCTCATCGAATCCCGGACTGGAGTCGAGGTTCAATCAGTACATCAATTTTGAAGATTATACGCCGGAACAATTGCGGGAAATCTTTCGTTTCCTTTGCAAAGATCATAACCGACTTCTGGAGGATGGTTGCGAAGAGTATCTGTTGGATTTCTTTACAATGTTATACGAGAATCGGACGAGTAATTTTGCCAATGGGCGTGATGTGCGTAACTATTTTGAACGTGTTGAAAGAATGCATGCCGATAGGATAAGTTCATTTTTGGATTCTATTACGAAGGAACAATTCGTAACGATTACAAAAGATGATCTGGTGATGGCAAAAGAGGAATTTGGAGCCTTTTGATGAAATATGTAAGTATGCAATCGATTGTGGATGGGGTTCAATTTGAAATTGATACGCCTGGATTGATTGGCTATGAGGAGGCAGAATATGAGTACGATTTCCATAAAGAAGATCAGCATCACGGATTTAGAGGCCGATGCGATCGTTAATGCGGCGAATAGATATCTGCAGGCCGGGAGCGGTGTATGCGGCGCCATTTTTGCTGCGGCAGGTTATGAGGAGCTTCAGGCGGCGTGTGACCGGATTGGGGGATGCAACACAGGTTCGGCTGTGATCACACCCGGTTTCAAGGCGAAGGCGAAGTTTATCATCCATGCGGTCGGTCCGATCTGGTGCGGCGGAGGTGAGAGAGAACCGGAATATCTCTATGGTGCATATAAAAGGTCGCTTGAGCTGGCGGTGGAAAACGGTTGCCGTTCTATCGGCTTTCCGCTGATTTCAGCGGGGATTTACGGTTATCCCGTCGATCAGGCCTGGGATGTTGCCATCAGCGCCTGCCGCGATTTCCTGAACCGGAATCCGGAGGTCGACATCGATATCATATTTGCCGTGCTGGATGAGCGCATCCTGGATTTGGGGAATAAAACACTTGCTAAATGAGGCACTATGGTTTCCGGATGGATTGCCCGGGAAAAAGATTATCGCACACTTCCGGCCCGTAACACTTACGGGCTGAAAATCAACAATGAAATGAGAAGAGGATAGGTTATGGATAAATTTGTCGAGGTTTGCGGAACACCGATTGAGATTAAGTCAATAAAGGATTTTCGGATTGTTCAGAAAGAATACATCTACCGCCCTGTATTCACCGAATTACCTAAAAAGAATTTTCTTTCATCTGTGAAATATAAGTTTGAAAAAATGGAACCCTATGCTTCCATACAGGAGGAAAAGGAAGTTGGTTTGCCATTTCTGGGAAATAAGGTGAAAAAGTATCATTGTGTGAATGCGGCCGGAAGAAAGATGTTTATTGCCTTGAATGAGGTGCCGGTCCTGGTCTATCATCCGGACGGACATGCAGCAGAAGTGTTTCATACAAATCCCAATTACAAACTGATGGAAAAGGATAAGTCGGCCTGTATTGAGATGGTGGAAACACTTGTGATTCAGGCAAAGGAAAAATATGTGTTCTACGGCAATAATATTCACCTATTCAGCGTTCTGGATGCCTATAATCGCGTGAAAGATGCTGTTGTGGCATATGGAACTAAACCGGAAAAGAAGAAAAAAGAGGATAAGGCTGAACATGATGAATTTGAGAAAAATGAATATGCCGAGGAGCCGAAGGTAAAATCGGATGACAATAGCGGATCCGGAAAAGATGTCGGTAGCTATGCGAAGAATTTGTTTGGTATCATGAAAAATACTGTGGGCTCTGTAAAAGATACTATTGGAAATAAGATGGAGGAGATGAGGGATAAGAATTCATCTTCGCCAGTTGATGCAACTTCAACAGCCTTACCTTCCGGGCATGATGATTTGGATAACGGTGAAAATGAAGAAGAAATGGATGCGGCATCCGAAAAGAATTCAACCGATGATAAAACCGGCGAAGAGTTAAGGGAGTTAAAAGGGAGATTTTCCAGAGGTGAAATCACTCTTGACGAGTATACAGAGGAGGTCAGCAAGGTGCTGGCAAGGTTGTAGGTGAAATGCTAAAGGGGACCGACCGAAGTCGCCAGGATAAAGATGTGGGAAATGTGGCGTCCATAGTGTCATCCAATAACTAATTAAGAAAATGAATAATGACATGGAGCTTACAATGGAACTTTATAACGGCAGGCCGGAGGTGACCGAAGGAAGGTTGCCTCGGGAAATCAGAACATATGATTTTTTGGATAAACTCGAAATTGCATATCAACGGACGGATCACGAGCGGGCTGATAACATGGAAGCCTGCAACGAAATCGATGCGGTGCTGGGCGTGGTGATCTGCAAGAATCTGTTTCTCTGCAACCGGCAGAAAACGAATTTTTATCTGCTAATGATGCCCGGCGACAAGAAGTTTAAAACGAAGGAGCTTTCCGCGCAGATAAACTCGGCCCGGCTTTCCTTCGCGGATGCGGAGGATATGCTGAAATATCTGGACATAGAGCCGGGAGCGGTCAGCATCATGGGACTGATGAATGATAAGGATCACACAGTGAAGCTGCTGATTGATGAAGATGTGCTGGAAGGAGAATATCTGGGCTGCCATCCCTGCGTTTGTACTTCCAGTCTGAAAATGAAAACCGCAGATGTTTTGGATAAGTTCCTCCCTGCAACCGGACACGAATATCAGACAGTACATCTGGTTGGCGAGGACTGATTGAAAGGAGAAACGACATGAATAAAGTATATTGCTACGCAAAATGCACCACTTGCAAAAAAGCACTCGCCTGGCTGGACGAGAATAAGATCGAGTATCAGCTGATCGATATCAAGGCGGATCATCCGGATGAGGAAACACTCCGGCAGCTCTACCGGAAGAGCGGTCTGCCGCTGAAGAAATTCTTCAACACCAGCGGTATGCTGTATCGGGAAATGGAGCTTTCGAAAAAGCTTCCCGACATGAGTGAGGATGAAATGATTAGACTCTTGGCATCGGATGGGATGCTGGTGAAACGCCCGCTTCTCATCACGGATGAAAAAGTGCTTACCGGTTTTAAGGAAGCGGAATGGAGGGAAGCGTTATGAGCAGATTGAAAGAGCTTCGAAAATATGTGAATGAGGAATTCGGGATGATTTAACTTGCCGCAAACATCACAGCGCCTTTTCATAGCAGTAGAATGGCTGCTCGAACATAAAACACTCGCCGACCACGTTGAAGTGGAAGGCGGCATAGGAGCGGATGGCTTTTTCGTTCAGACGATTCACCAGAAAGTGAACGCTGCGGCAGCCCCGCTCTTTTAGTTTGTCCATGCCGAACTGCAGGAGTTTTTTTGCAAGCCCTAGGTTCTGGCTGTCGGGATGAACCGCCAGCCGGGCGAGCTCTCCGCCGGGCCGGAGCGAAGGCGACCAGTAGGGGAGTGCATCCACGTCCGGATCGTCTTCCAGTGAAATGGCGCCGATGAGGCGGCCGTCTTCATCCCGGATGATGAAAAGGGCGTCCCGTTTGAGGTCGAAGGTGATGGTATCGTTGCTCGGATAGTCCATGGTCCAGGGACAGAATTCCCGCCCAACCTGCATCCGGTAGAGTTCCAGAATATCCGCCCGGTCCTGTTCAGTTGCCATTATAATCCGTGCTTCGTTTTCCATTTCTGTTTGTCCTTATGCGTTCTTATTATTTCACGTGTGTTTTCATAATATGCGCAAAAGAAAACGTTCACCACATACCCGGAAAGATATGTGGTGAATCGGTTTTTTCTTTATGAATTCGTATTAGCTTACACCAACTCTGCCAGATCAAGGATCAGACGCTCTGTCTTCTCCCATCCGAGGCAGGGATCCGTGATGGATTTTCCGTAGATGCCTTCGCCGATCTTCTGTGCGCCATCCTCGATGTAGCTCTCGATCATGAGACCCTTCACGAGACCGTGGATGTCTTCGTTCAGGCGGCGGCTGTGCATAACGTCCTTGGCAATCCGGATCTGCTCCAGGTATTTTTTACCGGAGTTGGAGTGGTTCGTATCGATGATCGCTGCCGGATTTTTGAGGTCGCGCTCTGCGTAAAGGTCGAGCAGAAGGCGGAGATCCTCATAGTGATAGTTGGCATGGTTGCGGCCGAAACGGTCCACGGAGCCACGCATGATCGCATGGGTCAGCGGGTTGCCGGGCGTTTTTACCTCCCATCCACGGTACAGGAACTTCTGGGAATTCTGCGCGGCCGTGATGGAGTTCATCATGACGGAGAGGTCGCCGCCGGTGGGGTTTTTCATACCGACCGGAATACCGACGCCGCTGGCTACGAGGCGGTGCTCCTGGTCCTCAACGGAACGTGCACCGATGGCAACATAGGACAGAAGGTCGGAAAGATATCTGTGGTTGGTGGGATAGAGCATTTCCTCGGCGCAGGTAAAGCCTGTCTCGCGGACAACCCTTGCGTGCATCTCGCGGATGGCGATGATGCCGGCCAGCATATCCTCTTTTCCTTCCGGATCCGGCTGGTGCAGCATGCCCTTGTAGCCGGTGCCGACTGTACGGGGCTTGTTCGTGTATACGCGCGGGATGATGAAGAGCTTCTCTTCAACCTTATCCGCTATGCCGCGGAGCCTGTGCATGTAATCGAGCACGGCTTCCTCGTTATCTGCGGAGCAGGGGCCGATGATGAGCAGGAACTTGTCGCTCTTGCCGGTGAATACGTCGGCGATCATCGCGTCACGCTCTGCCTTGATTTCGGCGCAGCGCTGCGAAATGGGGAACTGTTCCTTGATA
>CACYDN010000145.1 GCA_902773185.1 uncultured Lachnospiraceae bacterium
GATAAGCCGGATCTTCGGAATCCGCTCCGGATCATGGATCTTTCCGAATTCTTCCAGGCCTGCACCTTCAAGCCCTTCCATGGAAAGACCGTCCGGGCCATCAACGTGCCGAAAAAGCTTTCCAAGGGTCAGCACGAAAAAATGCTGAAGTTTGCGCAGTCCATCGGTATGGGCGGCCTGGGTTATCTTGAGGTTCTGGAGGATGGAAGCTACAAGGGCCCCATCGACAAGTTTATCCCCGATGAAAAGAAGGAAGAACTCCGCGAACTGGCAAAACTCAGTGTTGGTGATACCATCTTCTTCATCGCGGATGCGGAAGCGCTGGCCAATCACTATGCCGGTCAGATCCGGAACGAGCTGGGTGTGAGACTGGACCTGAACGAGAAGAATGCATACCGCTTCTGCTTCGTGAACGATTTTCCGATGTTCGAGATCAATCCCGAAACCAAGAAGATCGGCTTTACGCATAATCCGTTCTCCATGCCGCAGGGCGGTCTGGAGGCTCTGAACACCAAGGATCCGCTGGATATCCTGGCTTACCAGTACGATATCGTTGTGAACGGCGTGGAGCTTTCCTCAGGTGCTGTCAGAAACCACGATATGGAGATCATGGAAAAGGCCTTTGAGATTGCGGGCTATTCCAAGGAAATCCTGGAGAAGAAGTTCGGCGCACTTTACAATGCGTTCCAGTTCGGCGCACCGCCGCATGCGGGTATGGCGCCCGGTATTGACCGGATGATCATGCTCCTCCGGAATGAAGAGAATATCCGTGAGGTCATTGCCTTCCCCATGAACGGAAACGGACAGGATATGCTCTGCGGTGCGCCCAGTGATGTGACCGAGATGCAGCTCAGAGAAGCGCATATTAAGGTAAGAGATTAGTACAGTTATTTTGCGAACGTTGTACGAATATAAGTTTATGCAGCAGGGAATAGCTGCATAGCCGCATGATTAAAGGAGAAATACATGCAGATTACGGATGAAACCATTGAGTATGTGTCCATCCTGGCCAAGCTGAAGCTTTCCGACGAGGAAAAGGAGCAGGCAAAGAAGGATATGTCCGACATGCTGGATTATGTCGGCCGTCTGAATGAGCTGGATACTTCGGCAGTCGAACCCATGAGCCACACCTTCCCCGTCGCAAATGTGATGCGTGAGGATGAAGTGACCTGCGCCGACAGACAGGATGAGATGCTGCAGAACGCACCCGAACGGACAGAGGATGCCTTTGTCGTTCCGGCAACATTTGATTAAAGGAGGCTGTGAGATGGAAGATATCATTAGGCTCACAGCGGTAGAGCTTGGAAAAAAGATTGCTGCGGGGGAGATAACCTCCGTAGAAGCAACGAAGGCTTATCTCGACCAGATCGGCCGGACCGATAAGGATGTACATGCCTATATCACCGTGGATACCGAAGGCGTGCTGAAACGTGCGGCTGAAGTAGATAAGATGATTCAGGCGGGAGAACTCTCGGGACCCCTTGCAGGTGTTCCCGTGGCCGTGAAAGATAACATGTGTATCTCCGGCGTTCTCACCACCTGCGGATCTCACATTCTGGACAATTTTAAGCCTGTTTTTACGGCAACGGCAGTAGAAAAGCTTTTGGATGCCGGCATGGTCATTCTGGGGCGCACCAACATGGATGAATTTGCCATGGGCAGCACCTCGGAGACGTCCTACTTCGGCGCTACAAAGAATCCCTGGGATCTTTCCCGGGTACCCGGCGGATCTTCCGGCGGCTCTGCGGCGGCGGTAGCGGCAGGTTCCTGTGCGGTGGCACTCGGCAGTGATACGGGCGGATCCATCCGTCAGCCTGCCGGCTTCTGCGGTATCACCGGTATCAAGCCGACTTACGGCAGAGTATCCCGGTACGGCCTCATCGCTTACGGTTCTTCGCTCGACCAGATCGGACCGATGGGCAAGGATGTAACGGACTGTGCGGCACTGCTTTCGGTAATCGCCGGCCATGATGAAAAAGATTCGACTTCGGCTGACCGGGATGATACGGATTTCCTGTCCGCGCTCACCGGAGAGGTGAAGGGGATGAAAATCGGTGTTCCGGCGGACTACCTGATCGAAGGCCTTGATCCGGAGGTAAAAACAGCAGTACTCCGGGCGGCGGATACCTTCCGTGCGATGGGGGCTGAGGTGGAGGAATTCGACCTCGGTATGGTTGAATATGCCATTCCGGCATATTATGTGATTGCCTGTGCGGAAGCATCCTCCAATCTGGAACGGTTTGACGGTGTGAAGTACGGCTTCCGGGCAAAGGATTTTGAAGGACTTCATGATATGTACAAGAAGACCCGTTCCGAGGGCTTTGGCGCGGAAGTAAAGCGCCGGATCATGCTGGGCAGCTTTGTTCTTTCCTCCGGTTATTACGATGCATACTATGTGAAGGCCCTTCGCGTAAAGGCCCTCATTAAACAGGCCTTTGACAAGGCTTTCGAAAAATATGATCTGATCCTGGGACCGGTGGCACCGACCACGGCGCTTCCCATCGGCGAGAGCCTGAGCGATCCGATCAAGATGTATCTGGGTGATATTTATACGGTTTCCGTGAACCTGGCGGGACTTCCGGGAATTTCCCTTCCCTGCGGTTATGATGCGAAGGGACTTCCGATTGGTCTGCAGCTTCTGGGCCAGACCTTTGAGGAAAAGAAAATCTTCCGTGCGGCTTATGCCTTTGAACAGAGCTTCCGGAATGAACAAAGAGTATCCCCTCTGGTGGAAAACCGGGGCGGCCTTCCGGCTGAGGAAGGAGGGGCGGAATGAGTAAAGATTTTGAAACTGTCATCGGACTGGAAGTCCATGTGGAACTGAATACAAAAACCAAAATCTTTTGCGGATGCTCGACCGCCTTTGGCGGTGCACCCAATACCCATGTTTGTCCGGTCTGCTCCGGTATGCCGGGCAGCCTTCCGGTACTCAACAAAGAAGTGGTGCATAAAGCGATTGCTGTGGGACTTGCGCTGAATTGCGATATTACCCGGAACAGCAAGTTTGACCGGAAGAATTATTTCTATCCGGATAACCCGCAGAACTATCAGATTTCCCAGCTCTATTATCCCATCTGCCGGAACGGATGGGTGGAGATTACCGGGGATGACGGAAATCCGAAAAAGGTTCGGATCCACGAAATCCATATGGAAGAGGATGCGGGAAAACTTATCCACGATAATTTCACCGGCGAAACCTATGTGGACCTGAACCGGTCCGGCGTTCCGCTGATCGAAATCGTATCCGAACCGGATATGCGTTCTGCCGATGAGGTGGTGGCGTATCTGGAGAAGCTCCGGGAGACCATCCAGTATCTGGGTGCTTCCGACTGTAAGCTGAATGAAGGCTCCATGCGGGCGGACGTGAATCTGTCCATCCGAGAGAGAGGGACAGAGGAATTCGGTACCCGTACCGAGTCCAAGAATCTGAACTCCTTCCGGGCCATCAAGCGGTGTATCGAACATGAAACAGCACGGCAGACGGATGCAGTCGTGTCCGGAGAGGGTGTAACCCAGGAAACCCGCCGCTGGGACGATGAAAAAGGCTATTCCTACCCCATGCGTTCCAAGGAGGATGCACAGGATTACCGCTACTTCCCGGATCCCGATCTTGTTCCCATCCTGGTGAGTCAGGAATGGATCGATGAGATTGCATCGGAGGCGCCGGAGTTCCGGGATGCAAAGAAAATACGCTATAAAGAGGAATATGATCTTTCGGACTATGATATCGACCAGATCACCGGCGAAAAACGGCTGGCGGATATCTTCGAGGGAGCGGTAGCCGAGGGGGCTGACCCGAAGAAGGCGGCCAACTGGCTGATGGTGGAGACACAGCGCCTGATGAAGGAAACCGGAACGGATGCGGATAAACTCACATTCTCACCGGCACATCTGGCAAGTCTCATCGGACTGGTGGACAGAAAAGAAATCAACAGCTCCGTGGCAAAGACCGTATTTGAAGCGGTATTCCGTGAGGATGTGGACCCGGAGGCTTATGTAAAAGAACATGACCTTTCCATGAAGGGCGCGGACGGTGCTCTGGAGGCGGCAGTGAAGAAAGCCGTTGATATGAGCCCGAAGGCCGTCGAGGACTGGAAGGCAGGAAAGACCAAGGCGGCCGGCGCCATCGTCGGACTTGTCATGCGGGAAATGAAAGGAAAATGTGACCCCGCCGAAGTAAACCGCCTCATCTCAGAAGAACTAGCCAAACGTTAAATTTTTGGGGAACTGGCGGTCTGGAGTGAAAACGACCCCGAGCAGCCTCGTAATCAAAAGCAGGCGTACGGATAAAAAGAGGAGGAAGACATGAGAACATATTTGGTAACCGGCGGAGCCGGCTTTATTGGATCCAACTACATTCACTATATGTTTGAGAAATACGGTGACACAATCCGCATCATCAATGTGGATAAGCTTACCTATGCAGGAAACCTGGAGAACCTGACAGATATCGAGAAGCTCCCGAACTACACCTTTGTTCGGGCGGATATCTGTGACAAGGAAGCTATTGAAAAAATCTTTGCGGAAAATGATATCGACCGCGTGGTACACTTTGCGGCAGAAAGCCACGTTGACCGTTCCATCCGGAATCCGGAGGTATTTGTGGAGACCAATGTACTGGGTACGGCCGTGATGCTGAACGCAGCAAAGGCAGCATGGGAGCTGCCAGACGGAAGCTTCAAGGAGGACAAAAAGTTCCTTCACGTATCAACAGATGAGGTTTACGGATCTCTGCCGGAGGATCCCGAGGCGTTCTTCTATGAGACAACGCCGATCGATCCCCACAGCCCGTATTCCGCATCCAAGGCATCCTCGGATATGCTGGTCAAGGCGTATATCGACACCTATCACTTCCCGGCAAACATTACGAACTGCTCAAATAACTACGGACCTTATCAGTTCCCCGAGAAGCTGATCCCGCTGATCATCAACAATGCGCTTTCCGGAAAGACATTGCCGGTTTACGGCGATGGCAAGAATGTCCGCGACTGGCTCTATGTGATGGATCATGCAAAGGCCATCGACATGGTTCAGGAAGAGGGTGTTCTCGGTCAGCGTTACAATGTGGGCGGCCACAATGAGAAGCAGAATATTGAGATCATTCAGATCATCCTGGAAACTCTGCAGGAACTTCTGCCGGACAGCGATCCCCGGAAGGCAAACGTTTCCGAAAATCTGATTTCTTATGTAACGGACAGAAAGGGACACGACCGCCGTTATGCAATCGCGCCGGATAAGATCAAGGCGGATCTCGGCTGGTTCCCGGAGACGATGTTCAAGGACGGCATCCGTCTTACAATTCAATGGTATCTGGAGCATGGCGAGTGGATGCAGCATGTGACCAGCGGTGATTACCAGAAATATTATGCGGAGATGTATCAGTAAATGACAGAGCTTACCGTAGTCATGCCGGCCTACAATGAAGGGGGCCGGATATACAGAAATCTCATGGAGACAGCAAATCAGCTTTCCCGCATCACAGATAGCTTCCGGATCATCTGTGTCGATGATGGAAGCAGTGACGAAACTGCTTCGGAGGCAAAACGCGCCGCGGCGGATCATCCGAAAATCGGTGTGATCTCTTATCCGAAGAACCGGGGCAAGGGCTATGCCGTGCGCCGGGGGATTCTGGCATCCAGGAGTCGGTATACGGCATTTCTGGACGCAGATTTGGATCTTCCGCCCTTTCAGCTGGATGGGTTTCTCAGAAAAATGAAAGAAACAGACGCGGATATGGTGATCGGCTCCAAAATGCACCCGGATTCCAAGGTGGAATATCCTTTCCTCCGGCGTGTAATGAGCTTTGGATACTATATCCTCATGAAAATCCTGTTCCGTCTGCCAATCCGGGATACACAGACCGGTTGCAAGCTGTTTCGGACGGACAGAATCAAACCGGTGCTTCGGGTATCCCGGGCCAAAAGCTTTTCGTTTGATATTGAGCTATTGGCCATAGGGGCAAAGTTCGGTTATCGGATCGAGGAGATGCCTGTAGTGGTCAATTTCAGCCGGGGAGACCGGAGCCGTTCCAAAATCCGGTTTTCATCGATCTTTACCATGGCAGTGGATGCACTGAAAGTGAAACGGCATGTCCGGAAGGTAAAATCCCTTCCGGCGGAATAACAGGTCATGGTTTTATATATAAAATAGATCTGTAGTCAAAAATCAATTGTAACATCACAGTTTTCCGGATAATGAAGGAGTAAAGCATGGAAGATTGGGAGAAGAAAAAGGGACTTTCGTCCAATGCCAAGCTGGGGATCATCCTCCTGGTGGAGCTGATCACCATTGTGGTATTGGGGATTTTCCTTGTCAAGGCCTACGCCCACAGCAAATACAATCTGATCGATGTCAATGAACTGGATCAGGATGTCACACAGATCAATGAGGGCGCAAATGAGGATATGAAGGGCTATACCACCATCGCCCTTTTCGGTATCGATGCCAGAGATAAATCTCTTGGTGCAGGTAACCGGAGTGATTCGATCATGATCATCTGTATCAACAACAAATCCAAGGAGGTCAGGATCGTATCCGTTTTCCGCGATACTTTGCTGGAAATCGAGGATGAAGATCAGTGGACCAATAAGGTCAATGCTGCCTATGCCTTTGGTGGACCGGAGCTTGCGGTAAAGACCTTGAATGCAAACCTGGACCTCAATATTTCCGAATATATTACCGTGAACTGGGAGGGTCTGACCCGGGCCATCGATGCACTGGGCGGCGTAGAGGTTCACGTGGAAGAAAATGAGCTGGAGGTGCTGAATGAGGCACTGGCAGAGCAGATTGCCGTGAACGGAATCTATTCCGATGGTGTCTTTGCCACAGGTGACCTGACGCTGAACGGTGCACAGGCCACGGCCTATGCCAGAATCCGAAGCACTGACCAGGGAGATATTACCCGTACGGAGCGGCAGCGTGAGGTGCTGAATTCCATGATGGCCAAGATGAAATCGGCCGGTTTTTCCAAGCTGAATAATATGATCAATGAACTCTTCCCGTACATTTCCACCAGTATTTCGGAGAGTGACATGATCAGCTATGCGAAAAAGATCAGCAGCTACAATGTTACAAAGACGACGGGATTCCCGCTTCGTTGGAGCTTCTATGACTCCGACAGCAAGGGTTCCTGTATTGCACCGGAGGATCTGAAGGAGAATGTATCTGCCCTGCAGAAGTTCTTGTTTGATACACAGAGCTATACGCCGACAAACAGGGTTATGGGTATCAGTGATAAGATTGTTGACGAGACGGGAATCTACGGCTCCGGTTATTTCGATCCTGAGTAAGGAGGAACGATATGGATAATAAAGGAAGCGGACGTGAACGGCGTGTATCGGAAGGCGGTAAGGGCGTTCATAAGCGCGGCGACGGTCTCGGGACGGGACCGGTCGGTAGAAAAGATGGATATAGCGGACGAAAAAGCGGCGTTCGTCCCTCCGGGAGTGGCAGCTCCCATGGAGACGGGGACGGCGGCGAGAGAGCGGCAGGCGGCGGACTTGGCGGCATAAAGCTCATTGTCATGATCGTTGCACTTCTTCTCGGTGGTGGCGGCGGTCTTACGGCACTTCTCAGCGGCTCGGGTGGTTCCGGTTCCGGATCAAGCTCCAATTCCAGCTCCAGCTCCAGTCAGAGTGCCAGCCCGCTTTCTCTGTTTTCCGGCTTCGGCTCTTCCTCGAGTAGTTCGGAGGCTTGGAAGGACGGTGAGAATAATACCGGAACATTAAATAAGAATGTGGCATCCGGTACGCCGGCGAAGCGAACGACCATTAAGGGCAATGGGGAAGATACCGTAACCATCATGGTTTACATGTGCGGTACGGATCTGGAATCCCGGAGCGGTATGGCGTCGAATGACATTGCGGAAATCTGCAATGCCGGTACTTCTCCGAATCTGAACATCATCATTTATACCGGCGGATGTACCAGATGGAAGACATCGGGTATTTCGAATTCCGTGAACCAGATTTATCGGGTACAGAACGGCGGTTTAGTACAGCTTGTGGGTGATGACGGCGACAAGCCCATGACCGATCCCGCAACGCTGACATCCTTCATCAAGTACTGTAACCAGAATTTCCCGGCAAACCGGAATGAACTCATTTTCTGGGATCACGGCGGGGGATCCATCAGCGGCTACGGCTATGATGAGAAGCATAAAAACAGCGGATCCATGTCTCTGGCCGGCATCAATACGGCTCTGAAAAACGCAGGAACGACCTTTGATTTCATCGGTTTTGATACCTGCCTTATGGCAACCCTCGAAAACTGCCTGATGATCGCGCCCTATGCGGATTACATCGTGGCCTCCGAGGAGACAGAACCCGGTATCGGCTGGTATTATACCGACTGGCTGACCTCTTTTGCCGGAAATACATCCATTCCGACTGTGGAACTCGGCAAGCTGATCGTTGACAGCTTTGTCGATGAGTGTGCTAAGAGGTGCCCCGGTCAGAAGGCAACCCTTTCGGTTGTTGACCTGGCGGAATTATCCACCACAGTGCCGTCGAAGCTGACAACCTTCTCTACCGGTACGGCAGCGAAGATCAAGAGCGACGATTTCAAGACGGTATCCGATGCGAGAGCATCCGTACGGGAATTTGCGGTATCCTCCAAGATCGATCAGATCGATCTGGTCAACTTTGCCAAGAATCTGGGAACGCCGGAGGCAAAGGCACTTTCCGATACCCTTCTCAGTGCGGTAAAATATAACAGAACTTCATCCAATATGACCAATGCTTACGGTCTTTCCATCTACTTCCCCTATAAGAGGGTATCCAGTGTGGACAGCATGGTGAAGACCTATGATGCCATTGGTATGGATGACGATTATTCAAAATGTATCAAGGCCTTTGCGGGTCTGGAAACCTCCGGTCAGATTTCTGCCGGCGGTAACGGATCGGCCCTCAGCTCCCTTCTGGGCGGCGGTTCAAGCGGAGGTACCAGTGGCTCCGATGCCATCAGTTCCCTTCTGAACGCCTTCCTGGGCGGTGGAAAGAGCATCCCGGGCTTTGATTCCGATAACGTGGATTACATGGACGAGATCGATGTGGATCAGGCGGCGGAAATCGTTGCCAATAACCAGTTCGATCCTTCCAAGATGGTATGGCAGAGAGAATCCGACGGCACCTACACCATGAGCATTGCAGAGGACCAGTGGAAGCTGATCGAAAGCCTGCAGCTCAATACATTCGTGGATGACGGTGAAGGCTATATCGATCTGGGCCTTGACCTGGTTTATCAGTTTGATGATGACGGAAAATTGGTAGCGGAGCAGGATAATGTCTGGTTCTCAATCGAAGGACAGCCTGTGGCATTCTATTATGAATCTACGACGGAGAATGATGGCGAAAAGACCATCACCGGCCGGGTTCCGGTTATGCTGAACGGCGAAAGAGCCGAGCTCATCATCGTTTTCAATAACGCACATAAGGACGGATATATTGCCGGTGCGCGGTATATCTATGTGGATGGTGAGACGGAAACAGTGGGTAAGGCGGCTGACCTTACCGTCGGTGACAAGATCGAGTTCATCTGCGATTATTATGCATATGATGAAACCTATCTGGATACCTACTATCTGGGAAATCCGATCACCTATTCGGAAGACCTGGAGATCAGCAATACGGATATTGGCGAGGATGCCAGACTGACGTATCTCCTTACCGATATTTACGGTCAGGAATACTGGACACCGGTTGTTCCGTAAACCGGTACAGTGAATCTTAAATAACCGGACCGAATGCTTGCCTGCTTTAGTCCGTTTATTTTGCGAACGTTGTACAAGAACATAGATTTCCAAGCCTGTCCGAATGACAGGAAAAGAAGGGAGAAAATGGTTTGAAGGTCATTTTCAGCAATCTGATCGGCTTTGACGGCCTGATATTCCTCGTGGCTGCGGCGGAAATATTTATTTTTATCAAAGCAAAGGCTGCGGCGGAGACGCTGTATAAAGCCATGCATAAGCATGTGTATGCTCCTTCCTACCAGGATGATATTAATTCCATTCAGGAGGGTGTGGAAGGATTGACGGATCTGAAGCTGTCGGCACTTCGCGAAAAGGCGGTTTCAGCTTATACGATCTACATGAACCTGACCGGAATTTTCCCACTCCTGGGTATTCTGGGTACGGTCATTTCCCTGATCGGCATGGTGGGAAATACCACGGATATTGAAGGCAACTTTTTTGCGGCGCTGACGTCCACCTTCTGGGGACTGATCTTTGCCATCGTTTTCAAGTTTTTGGATGCGTTTATTTCGCCCAAACTGGATGACGGAGAACGTGCGGCAGAGCTGTTTATGCAGAGACGTCCGTCCTTCTCCTCCGGTAAAAGAGAGTCCGGACGGCGCGATTCCGATGAGAGAAGAAACGACAGATCGGAGCGTACGGATCGTTATGAGAAGAATGACCGGGGCACTCGGAATGATGAAAGTCCGCGCCGGAGTGAAAGACGTCCGATGAAACAGGGCGCATCCGGTTCAAAATCAGACGGCCCGATGGGAACGTCCGCCAAAGACGGACAGGATGAGGTAGACGGTCTGGATTTTGTAAAGAGAAGAAATCGTGATTCCTGGCGGAGACATCCGGAAATGCAGGAGGCCATGAATGTGGGGGAACCGGAATATGAGCCGACGGCTCAGATTCCAAGTTCTTCGCAGCCGAAAGCAGCGGCCAACCCGCGGTTTGATGAGCCGGCTTCGCAGACTGTCACGCAGGCTGCACCGGTACACGATGATGTTCCTTTATTTATTGATGATTCCATTGATGATGGAGAGGTGCATGAATGAAAAGACGCCGGGAACTGGCAATTGAATTAACCCCGCTTCTGGACGTGATCATGATCATGCTGTTTCTGATCCTGACGCAGAATGCCGGCCACGTGAAGGAGGCCCGGGAACAGGCCAGTGAAGAAATGGCAGCGGTAGAGCAGCAGGCGTCCTCGGAAATCCGGGAGATGCAGGACACCGTGGAGGCCGCGAAGGCGGAAGCCGAGGCGGCAGAGGAAGCCCTTTCTTCTCTGGAGGGACGCGTTCAGAGCCTTGAGGTATTTGAAGAGTATTCTGTGATCGTTTCTGTTCAGGTTGAGGCTGTATCCGGCATATCCGGGGATGGTTCGGAGGAGTCATCCGGAAGCGCTGCGGAAAAGGCTGCTGAGGCCGGACAGGTTGCCGATCAGACGCGGAAGCTGATCATTACCTGCGGGGAACAGGTGGATACGGTATCCTTTAACTGGAGCAATACGCGCTACGCCGAGAACCGTCTGAAGGAAATCCTGAAGGGGTATTTCGATTCGGCAAGCGGGATGCCTTGCTTTGTGGTGTTCTCGTACGAGAAGGATAAGATCTACAACAATGATTTTAACCTTGTCCAGAGTGTGCTGAGCAATATGGAAGGGGAGAATATCTACATCAAGATCATTGAGGAGTAAGGTTCTTTTTTCATCGGGCATTACTATTCTTAGGAGTCGATGAATGATAGTACCTGCTCAGGACATCGCTCTCGCTCGCCCTCGGGCACCCCTAGCGGACGCTATTAAGCGCCGCACGCACACAATTCATCGAATTGTGTGTCTGCCAACGGCAGATGCGTTCTGCGAAGCAGAACAAAGACTTGCGTTGCAAGGCTTTCAAATCGCAAAGCGATTTGGTACAAAGGCCCGGGATGGTCCTTCGCAGGCACTTCATTCATCGACTCCATTTACATAATGAACGACGAAAAAAGAACCGTGACCGTTGACACGTGAATGACAGAATATTATAATATTAGCGTATGAAATGTAATGCTTCTGAATATAGATATAGGAGCAGAAGGGAGAAGGAAATGGCAAAGAAGGATAAAGAAGATA
>CACYDN010000146.1 GCA_902773185.1 uncultured Lachnospiraceae bacterium
AAGCGAGGGATACACGATGCGAGCGGAGCGAAGCAGCGTACATCTGCGAAGCAGATGCATGATTTCGCGAAGCGGAAGCATGGTACACTATATTTTATGTAGTAAAAAAACGTTCCGGCAGGTATGGGGAATCTGCCGCGAATTAAAAAAATGCAAAGGGAGGAACGAAGATGCCGGATAAGGATTATTTACATGAAGGGAAATACGGTGATTTAAACTCGTACCAGCTGTATCTGGGAAATCAGAGCGAACTGATAACTTTGTTCGGTTTGATGGGCAAAACTGAAAGACAAAATGACATGGTATCCTTTGTTAATGATGTCATGATGCAGGGTGGTGTTGAAACTTTGAACGAGAACGTTGAAGGTCTTAACGGAAAGCAAAATGCACTCAGGGCAGTAGGTGACAGTGAGAAATACATTCTTGAATGGGTTAAAAATGTAAAAAAAGAGATTGATGAGGAATTATCTAAAATTAAGAGTAATCCGGATCACCCACTGAAGCCGTTTGAAGGTGTGTTTCAGGTTGTCAGTTCTTCTCTGGATACACATAAGGGAAAGCTTACCGAAATGCTGATGGATTCTCCCTATATACCGGGAATCAGAAGTGCGGTGACAACCAATACCCTGAAAAAGGATATCAAACTCTATAAGCAGGAACAAAACAAAGAGGCTGATCAAGAAGAAAACTTAGAAGAGGTATTTCAGCTGTGGAAGGAAAAGCTATCAGATCATGAGGATGCGGAAACAAAGGAGAAGGTTCCGTATTCCTATATCAAAAATCTAAACGATCATGTTGCAATCCTGCAGGAGATGGAATTTGAGAAACAGCGTTTGCTGGAAGGCTATACACCGGAGCAGGAAAAAGAATACCTGAACAGACTTTCCGCAGCGATTAAATCATACTCCGATAATATGAACCGGTTCCGGGCGTTCGCGAAAACTGTGGTCCAGCCGAACGGAACAAGCAAATACGATCAATATCTGCAAAACCGTTTCGATATGTATACGGGTGTGGTTCAGGTGCAGGGAGATAACTGCCGTCATACCCATTCCGAGCAGGGATGGCTTGATGGGGTCCGCCAGGCAATCGAAAACGGTTGGGGTTTGAAGGATATGGATATATTGGGTGCCATGGAATCCGCACTTGTCCATGAGCAAGATCTTTTGGAACAGTTTTTGATCGATAAAAAACTGAAGGATGTCTATTCGGAGTTTGAAAAGAATAATGAAAAGTATAATCGTTTGGCCGAACAGCTGAATCAGGCGGCGGATCAGCTCGAAAAAGAAAAGAATAAGGGAAAGAAAGCGGATCAAAAGATTGTTACGGATCTTGAGAATAAAACAAATGATCTTCTGATCCAAATGAATCAGGTTTCACAGGATATTTCGGCAGGGACCGCTCAAATGGGCGAGAATGCCGAGCAGATTGAAAAGTATAGGAGCAGCATCCAGAGCTTAAAACTGATCAAGGCTGATGCCTGGAATAAGAACGTTGCAAATAACGAAACAGAAAAAAGAAGGATTGCCGATTCCTTATATGGTGTTCTGAATGATATCAAAAATAAGAAAAACGGCGATGAAGCAGAAATCGGAATAATACAAAATATGATCCGTCCGATCGTTCTTTCTCCTTATCTGAAGGGAAGGCAAAAGAAAGAACTTCCGAAGGATCTCCTTACGGAGTCGTTTAAGCGGGAACAGGAGAGCGTGTTCATTTTGAACACGGCCGGAAGCAGTGTCAGTGAGTCGGTGATCAAGGCAAAGAATCCGGCAGTATATAGTGAGATTTACGATAAGACAAAGCGGGCAAATTTCTATTCGGTTCTGGAAGGACACGCATCTCTGAAAAATGACAAGAAAAAGCTGTATACCAGAAGCAGTCCGGCTCGGGGCATATTAGAGGTCAGTGTGAACAGATACTTAAAACCGGAGGAAACAAAGGTTGTCCGGGGATGGCTCGCAAGTGTCCATGACAGTTATTCGAGTTTTGTGAGCTAGCTGCCGGAAGAGGAAGCTGTATTTAAGCCGTATTATCAACTTTTCCAAAATGCGCTTGATCTGAATAAAGGTAGTTTTCTGGACGCGTGCATCGACAATCAGATTGTGAGAGTGTCTGTTGGCCTGATGAATTTCGGACCGAGGATTTTCGGATTGAAAGATAACGATGGAAACTGGAAAGACAGACATGATGAAGTAAAGGATTCCCTTGCCAAAGACGGAACACTCCTTCCGATGGTTTCGCTGTATTCCGGACTGAATGATGTCCTCGTTGCCGAATATGAAAAACAGGCGGATATGAAAGCCGGTTGGGATTCCAGAAAAGAATCCAGATACTATTCCCGGCTCAGTCTGGCCTATGAAAAGATCATTAAGGCACATGAGGAGCTTAGCGGGTTCTCGGATTTTATCCAGAACAAGAATGGTATCAATACGGAGGATGCAATTCGGGATATCACCGGTATGGGTGACGGCTCCGAGAGAGCGCCGGTATACATGATCGATGCCATGAAATGGGAACTGCAGGGTATGAAAAACGGCTGGCATGCAGAGCATATTGCTGTTATGCGAAGCCTCGGTATGATCGAAGGTGCCCTGAAAAAAAGCATAAAGGATAAAGGAATTTTACTGGAGAAAACGGAAAAGGCTGCAGATAAAGAAAAGCTTACAGATGAAATTGAAAAACTGAAGCTGTTTTACAAGCAGAAGCTTCTTCCGTTTAAAAAGACTGTATGGAACACAAAAATCAACAGTCCCGAAGATGTGATCGATGTCTTGAATCAGGCTGACGCGTTCACAAATGATGCGAAAGCGGATCCGTTTGCCAAAGAAGCGATGGAACCGATGATAAATTCGGTTGCCGGAATCATGGATGCATGTAATAACAAGGTGATCCGGGACGTCGAGTTGTTTGCCGGGGATAAGCAAAGCTGGAGAAAACCGGCAGTATTGGGCGAATCCTCATCAGCGCTGGATGAAAGAAGAGAATCCATTCTGGACAGTGTTCGTGATATGGAAAAGCCGCTTTCCGTTGACGAGATGAAATCTTTGCTTGTGACCTATATTTCTTCCGGAATCATCAATCATATTGAGAACCATGATCCCAATATGCGCATGAATATGAAGGAATACAACGGCAAGTATAATTCGTATGTGAATTACGGCGTGGAAAAATACGCAAACGAGTTTGTGGACCGACTTGCAAAAGGAAAGGAAAACGGCAAATTTACGATGTCGGGAAAGGAATTTGCCGATTGTATGAAATATGGGCATCATGAGCTCTTTTACGGAGATATCGTGGATGTTTCTTTGCCCCAATACGATAAAAGCCGGCTGAATTATTTCATGGCCGGAAAGTTTGAAAGGGATGAAAAAGGAAGAAAAATTAACAGGCCGATCCAGGTATCGCTGACAAGGGCGAGGAATGATATTTACAAAGAATATGCGTATCTCTCCGCCTTACCGACGCCGGACGATGTGGGTAATTTTGCCCATTCTCTGGCTGAAATCAGTACGGAAAAGAGTGAGATGGATCAAATTCTGAAAAGGAAGATTGATGCAAAATCGTATGCTGTTATCGATCCGAAAAAATATGATGCATTTTGTGAGAAGGTAAGTCAGGCACTGGAGAAGTCAAAGAAGTATACGAAAGCGTTTGCGAAAAAGGAAAAGCAAAACGGAAAACTCAGCGATACCGATCAAAAACGATATAAGGCTATGAAAAATGCTGAGAATACCCTGACAGCGCTTGCCAAGGGATTAAACATTTTCCGGAACAAAGGACCGCGGAAAACGGATTTCGAGAATATGGAAAAGAAATTCGGGCTGGAAACGTCTGCCATAAAACCGCTCACGGATTGCAGAAGGATCAATGCGTATACGCTTTATTCCAATAATTATACCAAAGCCCTAAATCTTATGGATCAGGAAACGAAAAAGTGTGTTCTGCTTTCGGCCTCGCCAAAAGAAAACAGACAGAAGATAGCGGAATCGGCGCTGAAGATGGTATATCTCGCTTCTTTGAAACGCGTGTATGGAAATATGTCCGGGTCACAAGGAAAAATGGATGCGGCTGCGCAGGCATACAATACCAGGCTGGAGGAATTCGAGAATAATGACGGAAATTCTCCGGAATTCAATCAGTTTAAGGAAATCGCTTTTTCCAACGAAACGTTTAAGGAAGCCTTTGAAAGTGCAGTGATGGACTCGATTAAGTACGGACAGTTTAACAATGCGAGAATTGCATCGTGTCGGGATGAGGCGATGAAAAAAGCCATGTGGGTCAACGGTGATGATATGGCGAAAATCAATGAGCTCGATCAGCTGGCTCATAAAATAGGATCCCCTGTAAAAGCTATTGATCTTGGCATTAAGTCGAATTCCAAACCGAAGGAAATTGTGAAGAAAGTTGTGCGTAGGGTCGAAGAAAAAAAGGCAGAGTTTGTACAGAAGCATTAACAAATGACAAGGGCGGAATGCCCGGAAAATAAGTTTGTGAAGAGAGGAAAACGGGAGGTATCCAGATGAAAAAGAAGGTTTTTGACGAAATTCCGAGAATAGAGAACGGGAAGCTTCTGATCCGGCAGCTTTTGCCGCGGGACGCGGAGCAGCTCGATGAACTAAGAAACAGCGAGAATGTCTATAAATATCTCCCGACCTTTCTTTACGAAAAAGAGGATATGGATGCGGATGAGGTGATCGAGGGCATGTATTCGGAAATGTTTCCGGAGATGGAATCGGTTTTCCTTGGTGTTTTCCTGAAGCCGGATTATGAGTTCGTTGGCCTGGCGGAGCTTTACGGGTACCGCGGCGATGTGAAAAAGGTCAGCGTAGGCTACCGTTTTCTGGAAAAATTCTGGGGGCAGGGGATCGGCACGGAGGCGCTGAAGCTTGTTGTGAATTATCTTCTCGAGGAAACCGATACGGAGATCATCACGGCCAGCACCATGCTCGATAATGTGGCCTCGGTCCGGGTTCTGGAAAAGAACGGATTCAATCGAACATCCATGGTGGAAGAGGACTGGGGTTATCCGGTTCCGACCATGGCGAATAAATGGTTTTTGTAATTTTCTTTTGTTACGCTTTTGTTGCGGCCAGAGGTGTATGATATTGGCGTAGCATGATAATAGAACAAAAAAGGAGATGCATTATGCCAAAGCTAGCACCATTTCAAAAACCCGAATACCTTGAGAGGGCAAAACATTTTACAGAGAATAATCCAAGTATTTTCCATGAACTTATCGGTACTTTGGGACCGAAGGGAAAGCTCAAAGAATCCTTTCCGATGTTCAAGGAATACAATGCGATTGAGCTGGGCGAGTTTCCGGGACTGGATGAGGATTTTATGACAGCTGTTCTGATCGGTGCCATGATAAATCCGGAAAAGACGGGTATGGATTATTTGCTTCATACCGGTTCGTCTCCGGATAATCGCAATCCGCTGGGCTCCAATCAGAATTTTGTGGTTGATAATGTGCCCAGAAGCGATGCCAGAGCCAAGTTCATCGGTCCACAGGTTGTGCAGGCCAGAAACGAGGCGAAACAGGCACTTCGGGAATATGCGGCGGGAAAGCCGGAAAAAGCAAAGAAGATGCTTCAGGAGTTTCTGGATTTTAATGCGAGAAACTTTTATTCCATGAAGGTAATCGATACCAGAGGAGATAAACTGGATCTTGCTTTTTCTGCGCATAAGGCCAGTGTTTCTCTTGCTTCCAAGCTGTCGGGAAAAGAGCCGTTTATGCTTGAACCCAATACCACGCCGATTCAAAAAGCAAAAATGAAGGCGTTCGAGCTTCAGCAGAAGGCTGTTTATGATGCGGGGGTAATCAAGCAGAATCTGATTAACGGAACGATTGTTTCGGAAGAAGAAAAGAAAACGGCAGCTGCCGATCTGGTATTCAATTTATATATTTCTAATATCAGCCGCGCGATGGCTGATAAAAATGAGGAGGCAGTGAAACAGATTTTTGCGGATTTCTGTTCCAGAATCGGGGCCCCCGATCCGCTCAGCGAAGATGATTTTACCTACTATGATATTTCCAATGCAAACGGACTGATCAGTGATGCGGAAGCGGATCTGAGAAAGGAATACTTTTTTAACCATATCAGCAAACTGGAAGCTGTTCTGGCATCTCCCGGCGGTATTGACAAGCTGAGGAGACTTTATATGCCGAAGATCAAGAAGTCTCCGGAATATGAGGCGATTTTGAATGCCGGTACGGAGGATGAGATGGTTGATGCCATCCATGACGCAGAGGAAAAATGTGCCGTGGATATCACCGAAAAATTCCCGACTGTGAAGCTGACGGATCTGGCTACGTCGATGAACAAGGCGCAGTTTAAGAATCTGACGGCTGTTATGGCTGAAAAGAAGAACGTGTTTGAGGAAGGCTTTGCGGATTTTATAAAGAGGAATAATTCGAATCATCAGTATTACATGCACTCCCTTACACCGGAAGAGCTTACGGTAAATGCGCAGCATTTGGAAGCTTTCACCCAGCACCTCAAAAATGTGAATAAAAGAGGCGGTTCGCAGAATTTTACCGATCTGTACGAGGCTATGAAAAAACTCCGGGATTTCGGGAAGAAGCTGGCGGAGCAGGGCAGGACACCCACTGCGGCAGAGATGCAGGAATATGTAAACTTAGGAAAGACTGTCAATGATCTGGCATCGAACTATCTGGATCATAAGACAAATATCAACTCCAACTATGCGCGGGACAGAGTAAATGCGGTGAAGCGGTTTAAGAGATTCCTTAATCTGCATGTTCTTTCCGCAGAGGAGCTTGCGAAGAGCAGACTGAAGGAAGAGATGGGCGCCGCATATCAGGCTTATGAAAAGATCATCCGGTATAATCCGCTCTATAATCCCGAAGCAGGCAAAGCGTTCCATACAAAAGTATTTCGTCCGAGAACAGTCATGCCGAGCGCAGCACATGGCTATACAATCGGAAGGTCGGGACATTATTCCATTACGATCATGGCACTTGCCGCTACCGGCAAATATTCATTGGATGATCTGATCGATCCGAAAAAGTTCGTGGCTGAAAAATCGGCAATGCTAGACACGGTTATGGAAAAAATCGTATATGGCAGGAAGGAAGACCAGCAGTGGATTGCCGAGAATCTGGTCAGGGGCATGGATGCGGTCACAAAAATGACCGATGAGGCTATGCAAAAGCTTGATTTTAATGATCCGAAGGTATTTTCGAGCGATGCGTTTCATAAGATCACGGCTATGGGATTCTATCGTTTTGATGCATGGCAGGAAATAGATCATTGCAAGGTAGAGATTACCGAGGCGGCAAAGGCAGTTTACCCCGGCATTGAATCGTATGATGATATCTATAATAAGCTCAGAAAGGATATCGGTACGATCGCTGATTATGTCGAGTTTAAATCCCGATCGTTAACAGCGGCAAAGGAGTTTTATCAGGATTGTTTTGATTATTCCGAACAGCAACAGAAAGTGCTTACGGGTGTTGAGGAAATCCTGATGGGTTCGCTTAAAGCGCATATTTCATCGCTTGCCATTACGGAAAAGATGAAGACAGCGGACGGAAAGCCGTTTTCCGAGCTTTTCACCAGAGAGGAACCAATCATTCTGAATAATCTGGCAATGGATTTTATGCAGTCATATGGCGAGAAAGCGGTAGAGGCCATCGTAAGGCATCCGGAGCTTCTGAAAGAAAACATGGACAAAATTGCAAATGGTGAATTCTTTAAGGATGTGAAGCTGGTCTACCATAAGGAACTGGCCGGTACGCCGGAGGCTTTCGAAATCAGCGGAGGTCCGGAGCTCGTTACCAAGGTTCAAACGCAGAGCTTTATGGTGGATGCCGAAGAGGCAACCAAACGGTTGGAGACAAAGACGTATAAGAATAAAGAAGAGTACTATCATGATTCTGCGTATGCGATCACCGGTGGTATTTACAAGGTTACCGGTAATCTTCCTCTTAAGAGCGATACCAAAGAGAAGACATCTCTCCGAGCATTTGCAAATCATCATATGAAGAACGAAGCGTTCCGGAACAGCCTGGCGCGTGCGGAAGGCGGAAAACTGAAGAATCCGAAGAATGTAGCGGCGTATGTAAAGAATCCTGACAAAATCATGGACATGCTCCGGTACCACAAAGAAAAGGAAAATCGAAGACAGGCGCAGCCGAAGGTTCTGCAGGAAAATGCGCAGACAAGACCGAGGAGCAAGGCTGTCGTTGGAAAAAGTACCGGTACTGTGAAGAAAACTACCGAGACGAAAAAAACCGGACCCAAGCCGGGCGGAAGAAATTAATACAAAATTTCTTTCGTTTGAATTAAAAAACAGACGTAAAAAAAGCGAAAAATCTGTTAAAAAAGAGATGAGAATACCACTTTATGTTGACTGAATGTCAAATAAGTGGTATTCTCTTTATGTGTCTCTAATAATTTTCCGCGCCTTTTTTTTGCGTTGCATAAAGGTGCGGCGGTTTTCGTATTCATAATTGTGGCATGGAAGAGATAAGAGAGAATGAGATGGTTCCGGAGAAGTTGGGACCGGACGGAAATGATCAGGAAAGGGATTTAGCTAAAGCAAGTGTCCCTGAAGAGAGTATTTCGGAAAACGGTTCCTCGGATATAAAGCTGGATGACATAGTGTCGTCAGGTAAGCGCTTGGAGAAAAATCTGAAGGAGTTGTCCGAGAAAGAATCGTCTCAGAAAGAACTGACTGAGACAGAGATGTCCGAGAAAAAATCGCCGAAGAAGAATTCGTCGAAGAAAAAAACGGCCGGAGGGAAGAAAAAGAAAAAATCCACGAAGCGGATCGCTGCGGAGTTCTTCATCAAGATCGGTGTGACCGCCCTCCTCATCTGGGGGCTTCTGACCTTTGTGGTCGGCATCTATGTGGTACATTCGAATACCGGATATCCCATGGTGAAGGACGGGGACCTGTGCATCATCTATCGTCTTGGCGAAATTTATAACGGCGATGAGGTGGCCTATCGGATGGATGGCAAAATCCGCTTCGCCAGAGTCGTGGCCATGCCGGGCGATGTGGTAGATATTTCAGAAGAATCGATGACCATCAACGGATACGGCGTCTTTGAAGATACCGTCTATCCCACAACCGGCGAGGGAGCTCTGATCCAGTTTCCCTACACCGTGCCGGAGGGAACGTACTTCGTTCTCAATGACTACAGATCAGACGTGACCGACAGCCGTACCTACGGCGCCATCCCGAAAACGAAAGTGAAGGGAAAAGTGGTGTTCATGATGCGGCGGAGAGGTTTCTGATAGAGTAACCCGTAGACATGCTGTTCAGTATGAATAAGTAATCACGTGAGCGATAATGTGCTTGCTGGATAGATTGTTCATTATGAATAAGTTGTAGTGTAACTTGTAGACCTTATTTTAGTAACTCGTTGACCAAGTATTTGTAACACGTAGAAATATTTTAATCTCGCGGAGGAATTTGAGATGGAAAAGAAAAGAAGAATGAAGAGGAGAGGGATTGCCACCCTCCTCGCTACCGCACTTTTGGTAGCACTGATGGCAATACCGGCAGCAGCGGCGGATTATACAGCCGTACATGGAGATGCTACTACTTGCACGTTCAATAAGTATTTGATCATGGATGCAGGTGATAGTGTACCGAATGTAACATTTAGTTTCACGATTGCAGCGGGAACTGCAATCTCAACAGATACCAGCTCTAATGCCGTAATGGAAGTGATGGCGGGTGTTGGTACTCCCACTATTGCAGATGTTACTTTTGGCCCCAGTGATGGGACAACGACAGCTGTCGGAACCAATATTGACGTGCAGAGGACTAAT
>CACYDN010000147.1 GCA_902773185.1 uncultured Lachnospiraceae bacterium
ATTCCCGAATAATGCGGAGCAGAGCCGTCTCCGGATCATGGTGCAGAATCTTTCCGAAGACGAGAAAGAGGTCATTGCAGCAAAGCTTCGGACCGTTCAGAATGTCGAAACGGTCGAATTCCAGCCGGGCAGTCAGTACTACAATAAAGATAACCATACCCTTTTTGTGGTGACTGCGAGCCTGGATTATGATTCAAAAGAGTTCAAGCAGATTAAAGATACGATCAAAACAGATATCCTTTCCGGGTATGATGTTCTCTATGCCACCGACAAGACGCCGAAGGCCGGACTGCCGATCTACATCGTGGCCGGCGCCGTGGCCATCCTCATGGTCATCCTGTTCCTGATGACGGATTCCTGGATCGAGCCGTTTCTGTTCCTCATTTCCATCGGTTTATCGATTCTGATCAATATGGGCACGAATATGTTCCTGCCCAGCGTTTCCCTTACAACCCATTCCATCACAGCCATTCTGCAGCTGGTTCTTGCGATGGATTACTCGATCATCCTGTCCAACCGATACCGCCAGGCGCGGAAGAAGATTCAGGATGATGCCGCCACAGCTATGCGGCAGGCAATTGCCTCGGCCATTCCATCGGTCTGCAGCTCCTCCCTCACGACCATCGTGGGTCTGCTTTCCCTTTGCTTCATGCGGTTCAAGATTGGTATGGATCTCGGCGTGGTTCTGGCGAAGGGCGTTTTCCTGAGCCTTCTCTGTGTATTTACCGTACTGCCGGGACTCCTGATCCTGTTTGATAAGCTGATCCATAAAACAGCCAAGAAGAGCCTGGTGATTCCGATCACCGGCCTTGCCCGGTTCGAATACAAAGTCCGGTTCGGAGCGGCAATCCTGTTCCTTCTCATTTTTGCCGGCGCATTTGCAGTCAGGAATAAGGCGGGAATTTCTTACGGAAACATGTATCCGAAAGATGATGTGAGCGATGTCTTCCCGCGGAACAACCGGATCGTTCTGCTCTACAACAATGAAGATGAAAGCAAAATGGCGTCCCTTGCGGAAACGGTAGGTCAGAAAAACGGTGTCACGTCCGTAAGCACCTATGCCAATACACTGGGCGGAAAAATGGATACGGCGGAAATGTATGCTTATATTTCCGGCATGCTGAGCAGTATGGGAGCGGGAGAGAATTCCGGTCTTCTCGGCGGCTTCCCGCTGGATGAGAGCATGGTCCGGTTCCTGTACTATGACCGGTTCTCCGACAGGACCGATGAACTGATGTCTTTGGAAGAATTCATTGGATTTGTCAATCAGGAAATCCTCAGTCAGCCGTTCTTTGTGGAGCAACTGGATGAGGCGTCCGTGCAAGCTCTGCAGGAGGCGGGGACGCTCTGCAGCAGAGATGCGCTCACAGAAGAACGTTCTGCGGATGAAATCTCAGAGCTTTTCGGCGTGAATAAGACCGTGGTGAAGCTCCTGATGAAATATCTCGGCACGGACACCCTCAGCATTACCGAACTTCTGGATGCGCTGGACCGGCCGGAGGTTTCCGCGGCACTGGCGCTGACGGGCGGCCTCAGCAAGGAAGATGAAGAAGAACTTGCGTTTTACAGAGGCATCGTAAGCAGTATTATGGCCGAAGAAAAATATTCGGCAGGGGATATGGCAGGCATGCTTTCCGCTTTTTCCGCAAATGGAAGCGGAGACGAAACGGCTGTAGATGCAACCACGGCAAAATACACCGCTCTTGTTTATGAACTGTATTTTTCCGGAGTCCGTTTGGACCCGACATGGCGCATGTCGATTGATGATGTCTTTGATCATGTCCTCACATCGGAAACCTTCAGCAGTTTCATTGATGATGACACGGAAAAGATGCTGAAGCTGGCACAGCTGGGGATTCAGTCGGGAGCCAGCCGAATGGTGGGACCGAAGCATTCTCTCTTTGTAGTGAATACCGTTTTTGGGGATGGCGATAAAGACGCCATGGCATTCACAAAAGAGCTGAATCAGCTTTGTAAGGATAACCTTACGGGGGACTACTATCTGATCGGCAGCACACCGATGGCGGCCGAAATGTCCGGCAGCTTCCGCGGAGAGCTGAATAAGATCACGCTGATCACAGCAATCGCTATCTTTATTGTGGTGCTGTTCACCTTCCGGAACGTTCTGATCCCGATAATCCTGGTGCTTCTGATCCAGTGCTCGGTCTACATCACCATGTTTGTGATGAACGTCATGGGCGTGGACATGCACTATCTGGCGCTCCTGATCGTCCAGAGTCTACTCATGGGAGCGACCATCGATTATGCGATCGTCTTCACGAACTTCTATCTGGAAAAACGGAGTGACCGGCCGATCAAGGAAGCGCTCGTTTCCACCTATAAGGCGTCCATCCGGACCATCATGACCTCGGGACTCATTATGGTCTTCATAACATGGATCATGGGATACGTGTTCGCAGACCCGTCCATCGGGCAGATCTGCCACATCATCTCCATCGGCGTCGTATCGGCCCTCGTCATGATCCTCTGCTTCCTCCCCGCCGTCCTGGCAGTCTTAGACAAATTGATTTGTGGGAAGAGAGCATACTCAGAATAATACGGGTTATAAAATGTAATTGGGGTGTTTTTTCAATATTGTATCGATACGTGAATAGAGCAGAAGCGCGCGAGAGCCTGCGAAGGACCGTCACGGGTCTCGGCACTTAGTGATTCACAAGTGTGCGTTTTTTGCACACGAAGTGAGAGCTTAGTGCCGCTAGGGGAACCCGTGTTCGAGCGCAAGCGATGTCCTGAGCGGGTTCTCTCGCGCTTCTGCTCATCACATAGTTACGAAGAAAAGAACAAATCAATTTGTTGCACATCTTGTCATAATAACAGAATCATGTTACTATAATCTGTGTAAATCAGGAATGAATCTGTGAGTCTGAAAGAGGAGCTAATGAAATGACAGACAAGGTTAAGCCTCATCACATGTGCGTAGCTGACCGTTTCCTTTTTGCGGCTCAAAAACGGAATGATTCTGAACTTTTGCAGGGCAGGGGAGTTGTATCCCCCTGCCCTGTTTCTGTTGATTGACTTTATGCGAAAAGGATAAAGAGATGGAAAAGAAAGAACCGGAAAAAAAGACAGAAGAACAGAAAAAGCCGGAAACAAAAAGAACGGATGCGTCGGAATCTCCGGAAAAACTGAATGAGTATATCCGGATCGGAAGTGCGGGAGGTGTATTTCTGATTGCCGGATTGGTTTTGGTTGTGGCTGCGCTGATCATATGGGGCTTTGTAGGCCGGATTCCCATTACGACAAAGGAAAAGTGCGTGATCGTATATATGGATAGCGGGAAACCGTTTGGCATTTGTCTGATCGATTACAGGGAGAATATCGGTGTACTTCCTCCGGGAACGGAGGTTACCGCGAGGATGCCCTCCGGGAATACGTATTTTGGCCACATCGACTATATGGATTTGGTGCCGAATTCCGAGAAGGAAGTACGCGAACTGCTGGATGGATTATCGCCCTATGCACCCGAGTGGGTTCTTGAAAATATCATCAAAGAGGATACGTACAGCTACATTGTAAATTTCGCATTGGATATTGACGAGGATGAGGATATCTCGGATGATCTGAATTTGCTTGGCGAGGTGACAATTGTTTTGGAAAAGGTCAGACCGATTTCCTTCCTGATCGAGTAAGAAATATCGGAAAGTCTGTGGGAAACCGGACTTTTGCAGCAGAAAAGCAGTAAGCGTGACGATGAATGATGAAGGCCGAGGGAGATTTTTGCCTTGTACGATGTTCGGGAGGAAATGGGATTTTCAGCTGAATAATCCTGCGAAAGAAAATGTCTGAGAAAAAGAAACCGGTAAAAGTGCCGGTCATCCTGCAGATGGAGGCGTTGGAATGCGGGGCTGCCTCTCTTGCGATGATCCTGGCTTATTATAAAAAATGGGTGCCCCTGGAGGAGGTCCGCAAGGAATGCGGCGTCTCCCGGGACGGCAGCACTGCCCTGAATATTGTCCGGGCAGCAAAGCGCTATGGCCTGGAATATAAGGCGCTTCGCTATGGAATGAAAAGCCTGCAGAACAAAGTGACCTATCCGGCAATCGTGTTCTGGAATATGAACCATTTCCTCGTGCTGGATGGGTTTCATAACGGCTACGCCTATATCAATGATCCGGCGGAGGGGCGTTCCCGTGTGCCGATAGAGGAATTCTCAAAAGGGTATTCCGGAATCTGTATCACGTTTCAGCCGGGCGAAAGCTTTGAACCCGGCGGAAAACCGCCAAGCTCTTTTTCTTTTTTGAAAAACTCCCTGCGCGGAAATCGCCGGACGGTTCTGGCCGTGATGATCACGGGGGCGCTTGCCATGATCGCGGGAACGCTGATTCCGATTATTTCGCGTGTGTATACCGACTATATTTTATCGGGTGAGGTACCTGCCTGGTATGATGGATTTCTCCTCTTTTTTGCGGCAGTCATCCTGTTCCAGCTGGTGGCACAGATTATCAATCTGTTTTATGTGACAAAAGCGACGGGAAAGATTGCGGTCACGGCAAATGCTTCGTTTATGCACCATGTTTTCCGTATGCCGATGGAGTTTTTCTCCCAGCGGTTTGCCGGGGATCTGGCGCAGCGGGCCGTATCGAATGACATGGTTGCGGCGACGCTGATCGGACGGCTGGCCCCGGTTCTGATGAACCTGATCCTGCTGGCGTTTTATCTTTTCGTGATGTTCCAGTACAGCGTCGTTCTGTCAATCGTGGGCATAGTGACGGTCGTGCTGAACCTTCTTTTGGCACAGCTCATTTCCAAAAAGAGAACGGAGATTTCCCGGACTCAAATGCGGGATCAGGGCATGCTGAATGCGGCAACGGTTTCCGGTATCGATATGATCGAGTCCATTCAGGCGTCCGGTGCCGAGGATGGTTTTCTGGAACGCTGGTCCGGCTATCAGGCTTCTGTGAATAAGGCTAAGGTTAGGTTTGAAAATGTAAACCGGTTTCTGGGGACGCTTCCGCAGGCATTGCAGACGGTATCCAACATCACTGTGATGATCCTTGCGTTCTGGAGTATCATGGAGGGACATTTTACCGCGGGTATGTTCCTGGCTTTCCAGGGCTGTATGACGGCATTCCTGACGCCTGTCAACGATCTGATTAATGCGGGGCAGAGCATTCAGGAGATGCGCTCCTCCATTGAGCGGATCACCGATGTCATGAATTATCGGGAAGAATGTGCAACACGGGAGGATTTCACAGAGGAGGAAATCGCGCACGCGGAAAAACTCTCCGGAACCATTGAGATGAAACATGTGACCTTCGGTTATTCTCCTTTGGGAGAACCCGTGATCAAGGACTTTAGCCTGACCGTTACGCCGGGAAAACGGGTTGCCTTTGTCGGGGCCTCCGGCTGTGGAAAGTCTACGATTGCCAAGCTCCTGACCGGGCTTTATACGCCCTGGAGCGGGGAAATTCTTTTTGACGGAAAACCCATCAATGAGATTCCGAAGCCCATCTTTACAGGCTCGCTTGCCATGGTGGATCAGGATGTGGTCTTGTTCCAGGACACCATCGCAAACAACATCCGGATGTGGGATAAGACCATCGAGGATTATGACATGATCCTGGCGGCGCGGGATGCCGACATCCATAATGATATTCTGTCCCGCAAGGGCGGCTATGAGCATATGCTGGAGGAAAACGGCAGAAACCTGTCCGGTGGCCAGCGGCAGAGAATCGAAATTGCTCGCGTTCTGGCCGGTGATCCGTCCATTATTATCATGGACGAGGCAACGGCCGCACTGGATGCGAGCACGGAATACGATATATCCAACTACATTCACGACAGAGGGATTACCAGTGTGATCATTGCACACAGGCTTTCCACCATCCGGGACTGCGATGAGATCGTAGTGCTGGATCAGGGCGTTGTGGTACAGAGAGGAACCCATCAGGAGCTGATTCGGGAAGAAGGTCTTTACAGGAGACTGGTAACGGCATGAGTTTATTTGGTGAACAATTACAAAACAGAGTCACGAGCGATAAGCACCTCGCGGCTGTGAATCAGCAAAGGCTTGGGGATGTGATCAGCGGAAAACAGCGCGTTTACGCGGAGGATTCGGCGGCACTCGAGAATATCCGGCAGATTGAGAGGATTGGCAGTTATCTTGGTGTATCCGTTCCGGATAAGCCGCGGGAGTGCCGGGAAATCGATGAACAGATCGAAGCCATCCTGCAACCGTCCGGTGTAACAAAACGCCGGGTGGAGCTTTCGGAAAACTGGTGGAAGAACGGAGACGGACCGCTTCTGGTTCTGAAAAAGGGAACGAATGAATGTCTGGCGCTTCTTCCTGACAGGTTTCGCGGGTACTGTTATATGGATCCGGAGAGTGGTACGAGGACAAAGGTTACCCGGGATAAGACGGCGCTTTTCGAGGAAGATGCCTGGTGCTTTTATAAACCTCTGCCGCCGAAGGCACTCAGCGGAAAGGATTATATCCGGTTTCTGTTCCGGCAGTTAAGAAGAAGTGATCTCGTCCTGATCCTGTTTTCCGTCCTTTTCGTTACATTGTTTGGTCTGCTGACGCCTTTTGCAACAAAATATGCATTTGCAACCCTGATTCCGACAGGCAACGAGGAACTCCTGATCCCGCTCGCAGCACTCCTTTTTTCTGCGGCGGTGGGCATCTGGATGATGAATGTGGTGAAGGTTTCCGTTATGGCCAGAATCACGAGTCGGATGGAGGTTGCTTCCGGCAATGCGGTTTATGCGCGGGTGCTCCATCTTCCGGCAACCTTTTTTGGCGGGAAGAGTGCCGGCGGTCTGGCGCAGAGAGTCATTGCACTCAATATGATTCCTTCGCTTTTGACGCAGATCATTTTCGGAACCTGCCTGCAGATTCTGATCTCGGTGATTTATATTGTGCAGCTGCTCCGGATTGCGTCGGAACTGGTTCTTCCGGTCTTTGTGATCTACCTGACGGAAATTCTGATCTTTTGCCTGACGGTGAAGCAGGAAACCAAACGGGTGGCAAACCAGCTGAAGGGGGATGAAAAAAACAATGGCCTTGTGTTCGCCCTTCTTTCGGGAATTCAGAAAATCAAGATCAGCGGCAGTGAAGACAGAGCTTATGCAAAATGGCTGGAAACCTATAGAGAACGGACAAAGCCGGCCTACCGGATCATGTTTCCTTCGAGCATACGTGTTCCGCTTATGACAGCGGTTCATCTGGCCGGCCTTTTGTGGATCTACACGATTGCCTTTCAGCATGATCTTTCCGTGGCGAAATTTGCGGCATTTTCCGGTGCTTTCGGTATGGTCATGGGCGGCATTACCCAGCTGGGTGCTTCCGGTTCATCTATCTCCATGATCAGCCCCATTCTCCGGATCGGAGAACCGATTCTTGCGGCGGAACCGGAAAGAACGGAAGGAAAGAAGCAGATAAAGAAGCTTTCGGGTCGGATTGAACTGAGCCAGGTTGTTTTCCGGTATAATGAGGATGGTCCGGCCATTCTGAATGAGGTGGACCTTAAAATCGAGCCGGGTGAATATGTGGCCATCGTGGGAAAATCAGGATGCGGAAAGTCTACACTGTTCCGGCTCATCCTTGGCTTTGAAGAACCGCAGCAGGGAGCCATATACTTTGATGGCTCCGATATCACAAGCTTTGACAGGCATTCCCTCCGGCGGAGCATCGGTACGGTTCTGCAGGACGGAAAGCTGTTTGCGGGCAATATTTTTTCGAATATTACGATCACGGCTCCCTGGATGACGATGGAGGATGCCTGGGAAGCGGCCGAAAAGGCCGGCATGGCAGAGGATATCCGGCGTATGCCCATGGGAATGCATACCGTGATCTCGGAAGGAAGCGGAGGCATTTCCGGTGGACAGAAGCAGAGGCTTCTCATTGCGCGGGCCATCTGCCCGAGACCGGGCATCCTGATGTTCGATGAGGCAACCAGTGCGCTGGACAATCTGACGCAGAAGGTTGTTACGGATTCACTGAACCGGATGGATTGCACGCGCATCGTGATCGCGCACCGGCTTTCGACCATCAAAGAGTGTGACCGGATTCTGGTTCTGGACCACGGCAAGATTGCCGAGGACGGCACCTACGATGAACTGATGGCGAAAAACGGGCTTTTTACGGAATTGGCCCGGCGCCAGATGATTGAAGAAAACTGATAAGCGAAACAAAAGAATTCCTCCGGAGGAGAAATCGCAGGTAAGGTGTAAGGGATACGGATGAAGATGATAGATCAGGAAATTGAAAATGCCATCGAAGCATCCGGCTGCTTAGGATTTATAGGGGTAGGCGCTGAGCAAAAATTGGCTGAGATTGAATCTGCGGTTCCCGAAATCCGTGCATTTCTTACGGATGAAGCAAAGGACTGCCTCCGTCAAAACTACCGCGAGAGACTGCTTCTCATTTATGTACAGGCACTGTTCGAGGAGGTTCGCAGGATTCTGCAAAAGATAGATCCCGTTGGGGTGATGATTGGTAAGATGAACCCGGAAAATGTTCAGGAGGCGGCGGAAACATTTTTCCGGGAGTCCGGGGGAGAGGTTGTAAATGTCCTTCAAAAAAAATATGCCCTTCTGGCCGGCTACCACGCGGAAATCGACCGGTATTATGTGGAAAGCTTTTCCGGGTTCTTTCGGGCGTTTCTTTCCTGCAAGGGAGAGATTGAAGAAAAACTCTTAGGCCGGAAAGAAAACGGTGAGGGGATTCGAACAGAAATCCGGGAAATCCGCCACCTTTCCACCGGCGGCGCGGATATCCACAGAAGCGGCCAAAGCGTGATCGGGGTCACGACCGATTGTGGGGTATTCTATTATAAGCCGCATGACTGCGGCCTGGATATGCTCTATGCGGAGATTGTGAACCGATATTTTTCCGACTGTACGAAGGCAGCGGATGTCGTAGCGGGAGACGGCTTTGCTTTTGTTTCCTGTCTCGAGCATGAACCTGTTTCTTCTCCGGAAGAGATTCAAACGTATTATTATCACTTTGGTATTTTGACGGCGCTGTTTCATGGACTTGGCAGCATGGATATGCACAGGGAAAACATTCTCTCCTGCGGCACGAGACCTGCCTGTATCGATACGGAAACGATTCTCGGTACGGCGATGCATGCGGATGATGACGCAAAGCTTAGCGAAGAAATGAAAAATGAACTGTCCGCATCGCTCATCAGAACGGCAATCCTTCCCGGACGGATGTACAAAGGACCGCTTGTTTCGCCGCTGTATCCTTCGCCGCTGGACGGAGACAGTCTCCCCGTATACGAGGGGGAGGCTTATCCCGTGACCGGATATGAAGAAGATTTTATCCTCGGCTTTCGGGAAGGGTATCGGCGGATGCTCCTTTATTGCGATTCGATCATGGATATGATTGACCGCCATGCGGACGCAACGGTGCGCTGTCTCCTTCGAAATACAGCTTTTTATGCAACCATGCGTGTGATGCTCCTCCGCCCGAACTACCTGACGGATGAGGCGGCAAGGCAAAAGGCCTATGATAAACTCTGTGCGGCTTACGGTATTTATGGGGCCGAGACACTGCAGGAAATCACGGCGTATGAATGGAAATGCCTTTTGAAGGGGGATATTCCGTATTATTGCACGACTGTTTCCGGTAGATTTCTTTCCGGGGAGAATCCGGAAGAAGTTTTAATGGAAGACTATTATGAGATGAGCGTAAGGGATTCGGCCGGGCGGTTTCTCAGCCGTCTTTCGGAGGAGGAAGAAGCCTTCGAAGAGGCACTCATCCGGTGCAGTTTTAAGCATGTGCTTTTGGATGAGGAAAAGGAAACACCGGAACCAATCGCGCGGGAAGAAAATGAGAAGCCGGCCGAAGCAGTCCGGGAGATTCTCAGGGAGCTTCAGACGGATGCCATCCGCGCTTTGGACGGAAGTCTTCTCTGGATGAATCAGGCAATTACGCTTAGGGCCATGCCGGCCTGCAGTACATCGACATTTGCGGATGTCGGATGGTTTCTGGCAGGGGTTCTTCAATCGGATGATCTTTCGGATTTATATGACGAGGCAATGCAGCTGGGAGGGGTAGTGGTCCGGCAGATGGAACAGACGCTTAGTCGCTGGGAAAAGATAGACATTGCAAAGAAAAAAATCATATCCTTTTTCCCGGTTGGCCTCTATACGGGAATTGGCGGTACCCTCCGTGCTTTGCGGGAAATGAATGCGGCCGGGATTACCGGGGCGGCTTCGTTAGAAAAACGGTTTCTTCGATATATCTGTCATAATGAACTATGGAGCTATAAAGAGAATACTGTGGCAGAGGGTGCTGCCGGGCTGATTTTGGCAATTGCTTCGCCTGAAAGGACGCTGACCGAAGAGGAAAAACGTATCTTGGCGGAGGCGGCAGAGAAGCTCATTTCCGCAGAACTTCCGAAACGGGCCGATTTTTCCTGCGGCTGTGCCGGAATCGGTGCGGCACTGATGGCAGCATACAGCTGTCTTGGTGATGAACGCTTCCGGGAAGGGGCCGGGGAAGCATTTCAAAAAGTAAGAGATCTCTATAAAGAGAATCTTATCGGCTGGCCGGAGGGCAGTGTGAAACCGAGCTGGATGGCAGACCGGGGACCGCATGCGGCAGGAATCTATCTGGCGGCGGATTTTTCAGACAGGCTGATCCGGCAGCCGGACGGTAATCGGGAAACCATAAGTGAAATCAAAAAACTGGCGCTCGCGAGTCTTCTGTCGGAAAAAACACTTTACCACTTGGATACGTTGGACGATGGAAATGCCCTTGCTGTCCTTGCACTCCTTCGGGCCGGAGAAACGGGTGCGGCAGAAGAGAGAATCTCTTCTATGTTGAAGCGGTATCGGAAAAAGAACTGCTTTACGGTTACGCCCAATGGAATCCGGAGCAGCTTTGATCCATCGTTTTTTATGGGAACTACGGGAACGGGGTATGCGATGCTCGCGTATCTTCAATATATGCGCAATAAAGAAAGTGAGGTTACAGGATGAAAACAGCGAAGGAGTTTATGCAGGATCTGAAAGATGACGAGACCCTGATGACGGCTTTTCGAAACCATGTGAAGGATAGGCAGGAGACGGGTGAAACGGATTATAAAGCAATCATTATTTCGTTTGCCGATGAAAAGGGATATGCTGTCACCGAAGAAGAACTGGACGATCTATATGAGGCAAATGCGGCGGAGCTTTCCGAAGAGGAACTTGGAAAGGTTGCGGGGGGAACCAACATGACGGCTATTACGGAAATCTATGTCACGGCGAATCCGGTTTCCATGCTGTCCTTCTCCGTATCGGACGGTCCGATTGAATGATCCTCCCGGAGAACCAGGAAAGATAGATTGCCGGCCGGCCCGGGAACCGGTAAAGGTAATTCATCTAAATAAATTTAAAAAAGGAGAGAAAACATGAAAACATCAAAGGAATTTTTTGAAAAGGTAAAAACAGACGAGGCATTTGCAAAGGAGCTCGGCGGAAAGATCAATGAAAAAGTGAAGGCCGGCGAAAAGGATTTGGCAGTGATCACACAGGTTGCGGCGGAATATGGCTATACCGTAACGGAAGATGAGCTTCAGGAACTGGTTGAAGAAAAATCAGCGGAGCTTTCCGAAGAGGAGCTCGGAAAGGTGGCGGGTGGAACAACACCTGTATGTTTATTTACCGGATTTCTGGTTATCACGATGACAATCGATACAATAATTGGGTAAGATTAATACATCTAAAATATATTTAAAAAAGGGAGAGAAAAAACATGAAAACAGCAAAGGAATTTTTTGAAAAGGTAAAAACAGACGAGGCATTTGCAAAGGAACTCGGCGGAAAGATCAATGAAAAAGTGAAAGCCGGCGAAAAGGATTTGGCAGTGATCACACAGGTTGCTGCGGAATATGGCTATACCGTTACGGAAGATGAAATTCAGGAGCTGGCTGAAGAGAAATCAGCGGAACTTTCCGAAGAGGAGCTCGGAAAGGTGGCTGGCGGAACAACTCCTGTCTGCGTAACGACGGCTGCAATCACATTATTAAGTTTGACTATGACTATCGGATGATGGGTTCGGCTTTGCAAAAGGAGAAAGCAGGAAACGCAGTGAGAATGATTGCAGGAAGTCTGCCGGAGGAAATATGATCAAGCTATTTTCATTCGTTGCGTCCTGTGCAGGTGAAAAGTCAAAAACAGCTGCCTTTTCCGATACACTTTCGGAGGCTTTCCGGAAGAGAGCGGAGGAAGAAGGAATGGAAGTCCGATATGAACGGATGACGGGGGCGGACGTCCATATTGATTACTGCCGTTCCTGCAACAGCTGTTTTCGGACAGGCATCTGTCCGCTGGATGCAGGCGATGACATGAAAAAACTAAAAGAAAAGATGCTTGCTGCCGATATTCTGTTTTTCGGGAGCCCGGTTTATCTCTGGCAGATGTCAGGGATGGCGAAGAGTGTTTTGGATCGGATTGGCTACTGGGCCCACCGCTATGAACTCTTGGGAAAGCCATGTCTGACATTTACCACGACAGACTCGAGTCATGGGTCGGAGGTTTCGCAGGAGATGGCAAAGTTGCTTCGATTTATGGGAACCATTGTGGTGGATGCCGGAACAAAAACTGCGAAGGGGATTGAAACGGATCCGGCCGATACAGCGGAAAAACTGATGGCGGTCTATAAAGATCCGGCTTCCGGCGTGAGCTTTCTTCAGCAGAATGCGCATGTTTCCCGTGTCATTATGATACGGAGATATTTGAAGAGAATTGCCGGTACCGGTGAGGAACCGATTGATGAAGCCCGGGTATTCCATGAAAGAGGTCTTGATAAATATGTAATTTTAGAGGAAGCCATCAGGGAGCTGATTCCAAAACCGGATTGATTAAAAAATTTGGAGGGTAGCTATATGAAAACAACAAAGGAGTTTTTCGAAAGACTCCAGAGCGATGAAACCTTTGCCAAAGAAATCAGCGAGGCCTATAAGGCAAAGGTGGAAGCAGGGGAGCAGGATTATAAGGCAATCATTATTCCGATTGCAGCGGAGAAAGGCTATGAGCTCACGGAAGATGAACTGGATGAGATTTATGAGGCAAAATGCGAGGATCTTACAGAGGAAGAACTTGGAAAGGTTGCCGGCGGCAGTACACCGATCTGCGGCGGAATCATGCTTTCCTTTTTCACTTTGGATGTGTTAACAGCAATAAGTGCGACCATTTATGAGACAATCAAATCATAAAACATGACAGCAGGCTGTTTGAAAACGATTTCTTCTTCAGAATGAGTTTCCGCTCAGTCTGCCGGGGGGAACGCCTTGATCAGCGATGACCGTTACCAAATGTACAGGGATATGATCGGCCGGCAGTTTTTTGCCGGCCGGGATCCCGGTGAAATTAAAACGATTACGGAAACCGGAGACCGGCATGTCCGGGGAGAGGCGGTAAGCAAAATAGAAACATTGGCCGGCCTGACGCTTTTTTATAAACCGCGGGACTGCCGGAGTACGCTTCTTTTAGGGGATATTACCGTACTTCTTTTTGGTGTGCGAATGACGCCGGAGCAGATTACCGGAGAGGGCTTTGCTTTTCAGAAAGCCGTAGAAAAGGCAGATGCAGCAGATATGGACATGGACGCTTACGCGGAGCGGCTTGGTCAGCTGACTGCTGTTTTTTATATGCTCGGAAGTACGGATATGCATAACGGAAATGTGATTCCCTCGAAGATGGGACCGGTTGTAATTGATACGGAGACCGTTCTTTCGGCCGGAGCGGAGGGGGTTGGCGGAGCCGGCGAATTCTCCGTGGATTACGGAGCGGTATTTCCGGAGCTTCTGACATCCGTGGGAGAGTGTATGGTCCTTCCGCGGTTTTTTGGATTGATGCAGACCTCACCGCTATATCCGTTCGGTGCGGAACCTGAGGCAGAGCGAATAGGCGGGGATGCATTCATTGCCGGCTTTACAAACGGATATCATCGGATCCTGGAAAAGCGGGAGGAAATCCTCCGGATTCTGGACCGATATTCGGAGGTTCCCTTCCGTTATCTTCTCCGGTCAACCCAGAGCTATGCGGCAAAGCTCCGTAAATTGGAAAAGGCAAAGAGTGAGACGGAAACGGAAGAGGTTTTCCGGTCACTGGAAAAAGGCCTTTCGGAAGCGGATATAAGGCGCTGGGCGCCGGTACTCCGTTGGGAAAAGGAATGCCTGCAAAAAGGAGAGATTCCCTATTTCTGTCTTGTGGCAGGAGAGAAGGCTCTTTACGGAGACCCAAGCAGGGATGCTCTCATTCCGGAATATCTTTCGGAATCACCCATTGCCTTTGCAAAGCGGCGGATGAACAGGATGAATGAAGCGGACCTTGCCGTTCAGACCGCATATATCCGCGCCGGCCTCAGGCATGTGGATTATTGGAAAACGGAATCGGATAGGAGTAAACAGGCGGATGCTTGTAAGGAAGCGTCTGAACGGAAAAAGCAAGAGAAACATTGCGGAACAGAATTCATACAGCATGACGATTCTGAGGAAAAGAGAGATTCAGCTTGTGTGCTGACTTCGGAAGAGGCGATTCACGAGGTTACGGAAACAATTCGTCTTTTATGGGAAGAGCGAATTCCTTTGGCTGACGGATGTCTTCTCTGGCACACGCCGATGATTCGCGGACGGGTGGGAAGTCTTTTCGGCCTGGCAGAGGGCTTTGCCGGAACCGCAGTGTTTTTACGCGCCTGCGCTACTTCAGACCGGATTACGGGCGAACCCGCAGAGTTGGCGAAAAAAATGGCAAACGGAGCGTTTCGCGCGCTTGCTGCTTTTGGTGAATATCTGATAAATACATACTCTGCAGCAGATACAGGAACGTATGCCTCCGGTTCCGAAGAATCTTCGCAGGTTTCTGCTGCGACCCCTTTGGAGGAGCGTGTGATCAGCCGACAGTTCAATGGAGGATTTGACTTCCGAGACGGTCTCTCCGGCTACCTTTGGGCGCTTCGTTACTGCCGGGACGAGGATCCGGAAAGAGCCGGCCGAATTCTTGAAAGTCCCCTGTTTCATACCGAAGAGCTGCATTACGAAGAAAGAAGAATGCAGGACGCTTGGGATAAGCTCCTCCGGGAAGCAGAAGAAAATGCAGCAAAAACAGCACAATACGCGAATGAGGAAACGTTGCCGCTGATCATGACCGATTGTCTGGAAAGCGGCAACGCCGGCTATGCAGCCCGGCTCCTTTCAGAGAACAAAACAGAGGAGGCAGGCGTCCTGCTGAAGAAGATGCTGGACCGCAAGAAACGAGAAGGAAATTACCGCGTATTCCATCCCATGCGCCACCAATACTTCCTCCCGGCCTTCCTCCGCGGAACTACGGGTATTTCGTATATTTATCTTTTGTATATTGATCATCACCTTTCTCATTGACCCCACCCCGCAAATCGTATAAAATATAGTGGGGGGATTCTATCCCTTTTGAGGAGGGGTTATGGAAAAGAAGAGAATTGCACTTCTATTGGCGCAGGCGGATGAACCGTATCAGCAGGGAATCATCAAAGGCGTAAAGAACCGTGCAAAGGAAGCGGGTTACATCGTCTGCATTTATTCCATGTATGTCAAATATCAGAACAACAAAGAGCGGGAAAAGGGCGAAGCCAATATCTACCGGCTCATTGATTATGATGCTTTTGATGCAATCATCATTCTGTCCGATATCATCCAGACCCCCGGCGTGGAAAAACGGCTGGAGGAAGAAATCCACGCGCGTTTTAAAGGCGCCGTCATCACCGTCGACACGGACAGTAAGTATTTTTCGTCTTTCTGGACAGACGGTTATCCGACAGTTTATGCGACCGTATCTCATTTTATTGAAAAACACCACTATAAAGATATCGCCTATCTGACCGGGCGTAAAAAACATGTGCATTCCCAGAGAAGGCTCAGGGCATATAAGGATGCCATGGCAGCACATGGTCTGCCCGTCCGGGATGACAGAGTTTTTTTCGGTGACTTCTGGTATACCAGCGGAACGAGCTGTGCGGAAAAGCTTCTTCGTGACAGGGAGCATATGCCGGAAGCTGTGATCTGTGCAAATGACCCGATGGCCATTGGCCTCGCCGAGGAGATGGAACGGCAAGGCGTTCAGATTCCCGAGAATTTGGCTATTGCAGGCTACGGAACCACTGAGGAGGGGCAGACCAGCCCCAAGGCGCTCACTTCCACCGAAATTCCGGCAGAGTACTATGGGAAGTATGCGGTGGAATGTGTTCTCGCACAGCTTGCCGGAGAAGAAATGCCGGAGCTTTCCTTCGAGGCAAAGATCTTTGTCGGGGAAAGCTGCGGCTGTGACGGCAGGGCTGAGGTGGTGGGCGTTCGGCGGAGCACTTGGACCACCAGGGATTCCAAAGAAGGCATCGATTCCATCCACAATTACATGGAAGAAAATATGCTTCTGGCCTCCACGCTGGAAGAGTTCTTCCGTACGGTTTTTGAATCGATTTACTATATTTCCGGAATTAAGAAGCTGGATATCTGTCTGGATTCCGGCTGTCTATCCCCAAGGTTTCTTTTGAATGACAGCTTTCTTTCCGTGGGGTATCCGAAGAAGATGCTCCGGGTTCTGACCTATGATGAGACGAACAGCGAAAACAGTCGTGTCGGTATGGAGGATGTCCGGAAAACAGGAGAATTTCAGAAGAGGGAAATAGAAAACTGCGATTCGAACTGCTATTTTCTGCCCATCTTTTTTGAGGATAAGACCTTTGGCTATGCCTGTCTCAGTTTTGATGAAGATGGTTTTTTTACCGGTGTTGCCAGACGTTGGCTCATGGCGGTCAGCCGCGGGCTCGAATCGCTGCGCCGGAAATATGTATACAGTCTGCTGATGAAGCAGGATAAGGTGAAGTATCCGCTCCATACCGGACAGACTGCGGGAATTGATAAGGAAAAGGTTTCCTATGAAGATGTCCAGGCCATGGATGAAGTGGGAAAGATTCTGGACTGGAACCTTCTTTTGTATCATTTCCAGCCGATCGTAAGAGCCAGCGACGGCGAGATCTATTCGTACGAGGCATTGATGCGTTCCGCATCCGCGTGGAAGCTTTCTCCGCTTGACATCATCCGCTATGCGGATATGCTTGGGCGGATCAGTGATGTGGAAAAGGCAACCTTTACGAATGTATTGAACATCGTTACAGAAAAAAAAGATGTTTTTGAGGGGAAGAAGGTATTTATCAACAGTATTCCCGGCGTCAAGCTCGAGTACAGTGATTTCGTTCGGATAGAAGAGCTTCTCCGCGGGCATGCGGATGTCGCGGTTGTGGAGCTGACAGAACAGGCGGAGCTCTCCGATGAGGAAATCGAAAACGTGAAGCAGCAGTACCGGCGGTTGGGCATCGGCCTTGCCGTTGATGATTACGGTACAGGCTATTCCAACGTCAGCAACCTTCTTCGGTATATGCCGGATTATGTGAAGATTGACCGGTCGCTTTTGTCCGGTATTCAAAATAGTGTGCAGAAACAGCATTTTGTCCGGGAGGTCATCGACTTCTGTCATGCCAATAATATTCAGGCGTTGGCGGAAGGCGTTGAGACCGGTGAAGAACTGAAGACGGTGATCCGGCTCGGAGCAGACCTGATCCAGGGGTACTACACGGGCCGCCCGTCCGAGGAAATCTGTACATCGATCGCAGGAAATGTCAAAATGGAGATCATACGATACCATCAGGAAAAAGAAGATGGCTCCAATGACAATATCTACGTGGCGGGGCAGACAAACCGGATTTCGCTGAACAGCCTGATCAAGGAAAATAAAACGACGATCCAGATCGGCGCATCGGATGTGACCTTCCGGGATATGACGATTACCGGTACGCCCAATGCGGATACGCAGATTCATATAGAGGTAATGGAGGGATACGACGGACGCGTTACGCTGGAAAATGTCTGTCTTTCCAATATCAAGAAACGGCCTTGTATACATCTGGCGGATAATGTCCGCCTGACACTTCGGCTGGAAGGGGAAAACCGGCTTAACGGAGGCGGCATCAAGGTGCCGGAGAGTTCGGCCCTTGTTGTCGAAGGAGACGGCAATCTGAAGATCAAGGTTTCCGGTTCGGAAAACTATGCCATCGGAAATGCCGTGGACAAGGGACACGGCAGACTGGAATTCTATCAGGATGGTGAGATCCGCATCGATTCCACGGGGCAGAAGACCATTGGAATCGGTTCGGGTTTTGGCGGTATTACACGCATCAACAAGGGAAAATACGAAATTTACATGAACGGTGACGAGGGCGTTGGCATCGGTTCCTTCTATGGGAACCAGCCGCTTCATATACATGACTGCGATATGTATATGAATAATACCTTCTACAAAGGTGTGTTCATAGGGAACATAGAGGAGAGCACCGAGGTGAAGGTATGGCGGTCCCTCCTCCGCTGTGAGGGGAGCGGGAAAAGGTTCAGTGTTCTCGGAACCGTAGAAGGAAAGATGGCAAAAGTGGAGCTCCATGATCTTTTTACGGTGCTCAATGTCCGCGGGGATTACTCCACCGGTGTGGGAAGCCTCGAGGGAAGTACATGGTTTGATATGTCCGTGGCGGCCCTTCATATTACCAATATCGGCCGGGAGGCTCTCTGCTACGGTGGCTACAACCCCGACACCAGGGTGAAATTTGATAATATGGATGTGGTGATCAATCTGACTTCCGATGCGGGGAAGCTTATGATCGCACCGCCGGAAAATATGGAAGAGACACTTGTCCGGCCCAAGATCACCATCAACGGAGAAGAGAAATAATAACGGGCTATGTCATCTCCCTGCGGATACAGTGGAGAATAGAAAGGATCATGATATGAAGAAAAAAACCAGGAATCGAATATGTTCGCTTATTATGGCAGCGGCGCTGACTCTTTCGGGTGCGGTGATTGCCATACCGGGGAAGGTACTTGCTTCGGAATCGGTACATCTTTCCGAGGATGGGGAAGGCGGCCTCTTCGTGAATATGCCACAGTATGACCAGCTGGATTTGGATGTTTCCGATCGGGAAGCCGGCTTTTCTTTCCATGTATATGATGACGGTGGAAAGAATGCAAATGCAAGTGTCCCCGGCGATGGGTGTCTGCAAATCACCGCGCAGACCGATTTGCTGATTCAAATTGAGGGTGTTGCAACCGGAGTACCGGGCGAGGGGGGCATTCTGAAGGTTCACGATGGCCCTGCCATTGCGGACGGTTATATCTATGATAACAGCGACGGCTATGGGCTGCCGGATGGGGAAGACGTCGGGACACTTTACAGCAGCGGATCGAATGTGCTTCTGGAACTCGGCAATAATGGCTATGGCGAGGCAAATCTGGATATCACGGTTACTTTGGTCGACCGCTATTCGGTCGATTATCCAATCACCTATGATCTGGACGGTGGCGCGCTGCCGGAGGGAAAGACGAATCCGGAAACCTATCGGGAGCAGAGTGAGGATATAACACTTGTGAATCCTCAGCGGGAGGGTTACATTTTTACCGGCTGGACGGGAAAGGATATCTATACACCGCAAAAGACGGTTGTAATCGAGACGGGACATATGGGGCCGCTCAGCTTTACCGCTAACTGGCAGGAGATTCCCGAGAATACCTGTGCATGTCTCACCGGTCATTCCCTGAAGCTGGACGGATATATCGGAGTGAATTTCCATATGACCTTCTCGGATATGATCAATGCGTATCCGGATGCCTATATGCAGTTCACGATGCCAAACGGAACCGTATCCAAGGTTTATCTGGAGCAGAGCGAAAGTGAAGAGCGCGAGGTTGCAGGCTATAGTGCTGTCGACAGCGTGAACTATCGTGTATTCACCTGCAAGGTCAGCGCGAAGGAAATGGCTGACACGATCACGGCGGAACTGTTCTTTGATGAGGAAACGCCCGGTCCGACATATACCTACAGTGTAAAGGAATACGCGGATTATCTTCTGGCACATACGGATGAAAATGAGGAATACCGGAAAGCTGCACCGCTGGTACGTTCTATGCTGAACTACGGCACCTATGCGCAAGTCTATTTCAAGCATAATACAGCAAATCCGGCGAATGCGGATTCGGTAACGGTCGAGCAGATCCGGGCCATTGAAGCGGTGGATGTTTATAAAATCAACAAACCCTACAGTACCAGTGATTATAATCTCCCGGAGAATCTGAAACTCTATGGGCTGGCGCTTTCTCTGGAGTCCGGAACAACGATGAAACTGTATATGTACAACGGAACAGGCAAGGATGTGACTTATACCTATAAAGGGGAGACGCTGGAAACGGAAACCGATGATATGTACACGGTTGTGAAGGTGGAGAATCTGGCGGCAAACGAATTGGATAATGTGAAAGTCGATGTTTCTGTCAGCGGCGATTCCGGTCAATACTCGATCAGCAGCTGTCCGCTGAACTACTGTCATACGGTTCTTTCCCGGAGACGTTCCGAATCCATTCAGAATCTGATGAGGGCTCTTTACATGTACCATGCTGTAGCCAAGGACTATTTCGAAGAATAAACCGGATGAGGTGTTGTAATGGATAATCTACCCAACCGGGCGGACCTGCAGGCCGCCAGCGGTTTTTTAAGACAAAATGTTTCTCTGGTGCCGGATGTGGCAGTTGTCCTCGGCAGCGGTCTCGGCGGGTTTGCCGAGTACGTGGAGGTGGAAACTGCCATCCCGTACAGTGATATCCCGGGCTTTCCCCGTTCTACGGTGGAAGGGCATGCGGGACGGTTTTTGTTCGGCCATTTAGGGGATGTTCCCATTGTTCTCATGCAGGGCAGGGTGCATTACTATGAAGGCTATTCGATGCAGCAGGTTGTGAGTCCGATCCGCCTCATGGGCATCATGGGGGCGCAGAAGCTGATTCTGACCAATGCGGCGGGCGGTATGAATCCGGATTTTAACATCGGAGATATGATGATGATCACAGATCATATAGCCATGTTCGTACCGAATCCCCTGATCGGTCCCAACGATGAATTCTTAGGAAAACGGTTCCCGGATATGGGGCGTGTATATGATCCCATTTTGCAGCAGATGGTTCGGAAGGCTGCGGAAAATGTGGAGATTTCTCTCAGGGAAGGTGTGTATGTACAGCTGACCGGTCCGTCGCTGGAGACGCCGGCGGAGGTCCGTTTCCTGCAGAAGCTGGGCGGAGATGCCGTTGGCATGTCCACAGCCTGCGAGGCAATCGCGGCGCATCATATGGGTATGAAGGTGGCAGGGATCTCCTGTATTACCAATTATGCGGCCGGAATGTCGAAGAGCAGGATTCCGAGCGGGCCGGCACGTGGTGAAAAGGCCAGACTTGATGAAGACGCAGGTGAACTCACAGGCAGATTTTTGTCCGGGCAGTTTGTCGGAGATGAGGATACCCTGATCGTTCCGGATATTCTGACACATGAGGAGGTGCAGGCTGCGGCGCAGGCGGCAGGCGACCGGTTCGGCAGACTTCTGGCTGAGAGCGTGGAGCTCTGCTGGCGTGTTGACTGATTGCTTTTTAAGGGAATCATTAATGCGGTGCAAAGATGCGAATGCGGAAAGAAAAAACCAACAAATTTGAATATCTGACAGAAACGCCGGTGCCGGAGCTTATCCTCCGGCTTTCTGTTCCTACGATCATCAGTATGCTTGTCACTGGAATCTATAATTCCGCTGACACTTTTTTTGTGGGCAGAATTTCGGAAAACGGTACGGGCGCCACGGCGGCGGTCGGTCTGGTGTTCCCGATCATGGCGGTGATCCAGGCGGTGGCCTTTATGTTTGGGCATGGTTCCGGCAACACACTTTCCCGGATGCTGGGGGCAGGAAAAAAGAAGGAAGCCTCGGAAATGGCTGCTACCGGTTTTGCACTGGCTATTCTGACCGGTATTGTTTTTGCTGTTCTCGGAAATTTTTTCATCGGCCCGACCATCCGGTTTTTTGCTTCGGAGGAAATAACAGCGGCAACCTTTCATATGACGGAGGATTATGCGCGGATCATCCTTTTGGGAGCTCCGTTTACGATGGGGCAGTTTGTGATCAATAACCAGCTCCGGTTTCAGGGGAGTGCCGTCTATGCCATGGTAGGACTTCTTTCCGGTGCGGTTCTCAATATGTTCCTGGATCCGGTCCTGATCCTGATGTGCGGCATGGGCGTAAAGGGTGCGGCCATCGCTACCGTAGTGGGTCAGATGGTAAGCTTTTTCGTTCTGCTCTATGGCAGCCGGATGGGCGATAATGTCCGTCCGCATGTAAAGAATATCCGGATCAACGGATACTATGTGGGCCAGATCATCAATGGCGGTATTCCTTCGCTGTTCCGGCAGGGACTTGCGGCGCTTGCCACGACTCTGCTCAACAAAGCGGCAGGAGAGTACGGTGCTCTGATCAATGAAGAAACGGCCACGGCAGCGATTGCTGCCATGACCATTTGTACGCGCGTGATGATGCTCCTTGCCTCCGCCTTGATCGGTTTCGGCCAGGGCTATCAACCTGTCTGTTCCTTCAATTACGGCGCGGGGAAGAAAAACCGTGTGCGGGAGGGGTATCTGTTCTGTCTCCGGTGGGGCGCCGTATTCCTGCTTGTCGTTTCTTCGCTATGTTACATCTATGCACCGCGGGTTATCCGTTTCTTCCGGAAGGATGCGGATGTTGTGGCGGTGGGAAAGGTGGCGCTCCGTTACCAGGCCATGGCGCTGCCGCTCCTTGCTGTGACGATCATGACCAATATGATGCTGCAGTCGATCGGGAAGGGGGTTAAGGCATCCATTCTGGCCTCCGCCCGAAGCGGAATTTTCTTTATACCGGCAATCCTGATCCTGCCGCGCATTTACGGCCTTACCGGTGTGGAGATTGCACAGAGTTTGGCAGATGTCTTTGCGGCCGCGCTGGCGGTTCCCCTTGCTGTTTCGGAACTAAGGAAAATGAAAGAGGAGCGTACCGTGTGATTGGTATGCTCCTTTTCTGGATTGCTTCCGTTTTGTATTTTTTTCGGGAATTGTGAAATTCATTACTTAGAAGGCTTTTTGCCCGTTTTATTCCCGGTTTTCTTTTTCGCGTCGTTCTTAACTGCAGTTTTCTTAGCAGGCTTCTTTCTTTCATTTCTGAGAACCTTTGCTTCCGGTGTCATGGTGGCGAGGTTCATATTTTTATCGAAGCCGCGGCCTTCGAGGGCTTTGCCAATCTGTTTCAGATGCGTCTTCATCTGATCGCTTGCCGGCTTCGCCATTTGGGATACGCTGAGACCGTTTGCTATTGTCCGGAATGCCTTATTCTGGTAAAGCTTTTCGGCAGCCTCGTTGATCTTTGCGTTTGTCTCCTCCGGGTTCGCCTTATCCATAAGGTGATTCATTTCATATTGCTTTTCGATCAGCTTTTTCGCATACATCTTTTCAAATGCCAGCTCCGGGTTTTCTCCGTTTTCGAGAGCAAGCGTCATCGTATGGATATCGGTGCAGACGCTCAGCCTGCGTTTTTCTCTGCCGCTGGCCCTGAAGCCTTTTTCGTCTACGTGATGTTCATACGCTTCTACCAGATGCTTCAGGGGCTGGGTGAGAAGCTTTATATCCTTCATTTCCCTGCCGTATGACATTGCCAGATTGTGACGGAAGACCTTGATGCCTTCAACCATATTCTTGTAAGCTTCGGAATCCTTTGAGAATACCGAACTGGTGGAGATCATGGCATCATACAGGTCGTTGGCGACCTTCATGTAATCGGTCAGCTTATCGCTTGTTACATGGGTTCTGTCATATTCGGTGATTTCCGCCGGTGTGATGACATTATAGCCTTCCACCAGATTGTGCTTTTGAGCTTCCAGGGCCTTTGTTCCGTTGACGTTGACATGGTCATAATCATGGACAAAATCCTCAAGGGTGATATCAAAAATGCCGTCCTTTACGTTGACCCATCTTCCGACAACGTTTCCTTCTTCATTGACATATTCCGCACCGTTTGAAAAGGGTGATTTTGTCTGCGGATTTTTGATTCGGAAACAATACTTCGGCGGAATATCCGTGGTCTTATATGCACCGATCAGGGAGTAAGCGTGCATGGCATCCGCCAGCTTTGTCATTTCGGTGTCGCCGTGGGTTCCGCAGGAGATAGGAAGTCCCTTATCCAGCGCGCGCTTGATCCGATTGAAGAAATCGTCTTTCGGATTTTTCTTTCCAACCTCAGCGGCGGCACCGACCTCCATCAGCGTTTCGTGGCAGCTATCAAAAAGATCGCGGAGAGCAAAGTCGGCCGTTATCGAATCCTCGTACTTGTCGGATTGCTTGTCCACTAATTTTTCATATTTATTTTTTACGGTTTTTTCAATGTGCTTTGTTGTGAAACCAAGCAGCTTTGTATCGTCCATAACCTTTTGGATAGAAGCCTGCATCATGGTATAGGCATCTTCCAGATAGGGCTTTTTCGAAATTTCAAACGTGGAGTTTTTGATCAATTCTACGATAGCGTTTTTGTCCAGCTTTTGAAATGCTTCTTCGGAAATGATCGGCTCCGTATTATCCGGGAGTCTGAATGTTTTATAGTAATAATAGAAACCATGCTTTGTGATGGATTCGGCACTGGTTGTATCAACATACTTGATGTTTGCCAGTTTCTCCGCATTTGCCATCATTTTGGTGTTTGCGTCATTGACCGATTTCACAGAAGGGATATCAATCTTATAATTCTTTCCCTCTTCGCCGAGAACATTTTCCAGAAAACGATGGCCGAAGCCGCCTTCAATCCCTTTGACAGTGGGCTTCCAGTCAGGCGTTCTTGCCAGGTTGACCGGAAGATTCTCATCCTCTTCAAATGTCTTATGCAGGCCGGACATCGCATAAGCCTTTTCAATCAGGTTTACCCAAAGGGCGTCCTGACCGAGACGGTCCAGCGCGCCGAAACCAACCTTGGGGATGGTCTTATCCACGCGGACATAAACCGGGTGGTAAATGGATTTCACGCCGAAGGAATCGGTTTCCCGGGCATAGAAGCGGACGGTAGCGGTTCCGTCGCCGTTATCCACGATCATATCCTTGATCTTCTGGGGATATAATCTGGCCAGCTCCTGCAGACCGGTATAGAGATAGCAGGCGCCGGTAATGGTCTGGGAAACATCCGTCATCCGGGGTTCGTGCGGGAAGATCGGAGCGTTTCGCATGTTTGTTTCCGTTGCTGTGGCGGTTCCGATCGTAGCAGCACCGCGCATAAAGCTTTTCAGATCTTTTTTATCAAAGCTGGTATCCAGCTTCACATCGGTAGAATCGATGTAAAAGCAGACTTTATTGTTATTTCCGCTTTGATAGGTCATTTTCTTTACGCGGACATTGCTGTGGTCGGGGATGGCCTTTACTTCATTGATCTGATTTTGAATTTCCTCGGGAAGCTCAAACAGATCGGTGAGACCGCCTTTGGTCAGATTCTCGAAATAGTAATCGAAAGATGCGAGTGCGCGTCTCCGGTTATCCAGTACCTCCTGCTTTAAGGTGAATTCACGGGAAAGCTTTTCCTTTTCTTCCTTGGAATACTGAAGAAATTTCTCTTCCGAGAAGCTTTCCGCCTTTTTCGAGAGATCCTCGGCCAGCTTTTTCGTTGCCTGATCCAGCTCGATCTGCAGCTGCTTTTCCTGCTTCTCCAGCTCGGTTTTGAGTTCATCAATCTGATTGGGAAGCGCGGTTACGTAGTCCATTTCCTTTACATAGTTACTATGTGTATATGGATCCAGAGCGGCATAGGACTGCATCTTCGTCAGGAATTTGCTGAATTTAGGATCGCTCTCAAAAAATACGCGGTAAAGCGTGCAAAGATCCATAAGCTGTTTTTTGTTTGCAAAAGATTCCTGCTCATAATCGTGGAAGCCGGCATTGACATTTGCATGACGCTCCAGTTCTTCCTTTGATCTTTGGCCAAACCCGGCAAGCTGTGTAATGACAGAATTAAAAGCATCCGGCTGATTTCCGGCGGCATCTACATTGTTTGCAATGACATGATTTTCATTGCCATGGCCGAGATCCAAACTATTGTCATTTTCGCCGCTAATGTTTGAATCGTTAAAGATGTCATCCTCCGGCACACTGATATTCAGATCAATCCTGTTATTGGAATTGGTGTTGATTTCGAAACTATCATCGTATTCTTTCATAGGTTTCTCCTTTGCGTTGTGTATACTTCAGTCTTTTCATAATTATTGTGATTACGCAGTCAATATACTACATATTTTTTCCGAACAACTAATCTGAGGAAAGTATAACACAATAAAGGCAACAAGAGTGCAACACATTCGCAAAAGTGTCTAAATACCATGTGAAAAATAATACTATTTTTTACAAAATAATACTTGACACATAATACTATGCGTGATATAGTATAACGCATAAGGAGGTATACATATGGATATACAAATGAAACGAGGCCTCCTGGATGTTGCCGTTCTGGCAGCCATTAAGGATGAACCATCCTACGGTTACCGGATCGTACGGGACCTTGGCCCCTATGTGGATATTTCCGAATCCACACTTTACCCGATTCTCAGAAGACTGGAGAACAGTGAAATGCTGACCGTCAGATCGGAAGAACATAACGGCCGGCTGCGAAAATACTACCAGATCACAGAAAAGGGAAGGGGACGGATCCTCGAATTCCAGGATGAATGGGTTGAAATTGAAGCAATTCACACGTTTATCGTCCACGGTCCCGCACCAACAGAAGAGACCGCGTGAAAGAAGCCGGTAAGCCGGTAAAACAAAATAGAAGGCCGGGGCAATGGAAAAAAGAGCCCGGCCAAAGAAAGAGTCAATACAGAGGAAGGAGAAAAAAGTGAACAGGGAAGATTATCTTACGGCGCTAACCGAAAAGCTCCGGGGATTACCGGAGAAGGACATAGAAGAATCGCTTGACTTTTACAGCGAAATGATCGCTGACAGAATGGAAGAGGGGCTTTCCGAAGAGGAAGCGGTGGCAAATCTTCCGTCGGCAGCAGAAGCTGCCAGGGAAATACTACTCGATAAACCGCTTCCGCAGGTCATAAAAGCAAAGCAGAGTGCGAAGGGAAAACGGTCGGGACTGCAGATTGCGCTGCTTATTATCGGCGCACCGCTCTGGATTCCGCTGGTGATCTCAGCGGCATCGGTTGTCTTTTCCGTCTACGTAGCCATCTGGTCCGTCATCATTTCCATCTATGCGGTTGATTTTGGGCTTTTGGCCGGAGGATTCGGCGCAGCCGTTCATGCAGGTTATTTCTTCATTCATGGCAGCTTTGGAGTCGGAATTTTCTACATCGGTTTGATGCTTGTCTTTTGGGGACTTTCGGTACTCCTTTTCTTCGGTGCAAAATGGATCGTTGGAAAGCTGCTGAAACTCACGAAGGCATTCGGCAGATGGATCAAGTCGTTATTCGTTGGTTAGAGGAGGCATAGAAAAATGGGAAAAAGATTAATTTGTTTAATCGCTACAGCGGTTACTGTGATCGGCGCGGTGCTGATGGCCGTCGGCTATGTGGCATCCGGCAAGGATTTTGATAATATGAGTATGAGCAAGATCAAAACAGAGACCTATGAACCCGGAGAGGATTTTGATGATATTACGATCAAGGCAGGTTCTGCCGATGTAACGTTAATGCTTTCTGAGGATGGAAAGTGCAAGATCGATGTAAAGGATTTTGAAGGCGTGGCTTATACCGTTAAGGTGGAAGACGGAATCCTGTCCGTAAACAGTAAGGATGACCGCTCCTGGTATAAGAAGACATTCAATTTCGGTTTTGGTACCAATCGGCAGTACATCAAGGTATATCTGCCGGAAAAGGTGTATAAGAGTGTGAAGCTCAGCAGCTCCAGCGGTGATATCAAAGTAGAGAAGGAAATTGCGGCAGAATCCATTTCCGTATCCGCAAGCAGCGGTGACGTGATCCAGTACGGAAGCGCTGACGAAGTGACCATATCCGCCAGCAGTGGTGACGTCAAAGCAGATGGTACAGCAAAGAAAATTTCCGTAGATACCAGCAGTGGCGATATTATCTACACCTGTGAGGCAGATGAGGTTACTGTGAAGGCCAGCAGCGGAGATATCACGGTGAAGGGTTCAGCGAATACCAGCCTGGATGTGAAGACATCCTCCGGTGATATTGCGGTGCATGATATTGTTTGCAGCGGCCTTCTCAAGATGAAAAGCACCAGCGGCGATATCGATTTCTATTCCTGCGATGCGGGTGAGCTGCAGATTGAGGCCAGCAGCGGAGATGTTGACGGAAGTCTTCTTTCCGAGAAAATCTTTAGTACATCTTCCAAGAGCGGTGATATCAAGGTTCCGAAAAGCTCAGGCGGCGAAATCTGTGATGTAACCACCAGCAGCGGCGATATCGAGATTACAATCAAATAAATGATGCTTCCTCTGTACCGCCTCCCATATCAGGCATTGTCTGATGGGAGGCGGTGCTTTTACTATGAAAGTGTTCTCCAAAGGAAATCATCCGGACTCGTTTACGAGGCAGGGTGATTTTCTTTGAGAGAACCTGACCTGTATGAGCAAGTAGGCCGAATAGGCCGGATTGCGAAGACAGCAGCGATTGCGGATGAAAAAAATAAACGAATATTTCAGTTTGATTTCAGAATCAGGCTGTAAAGTACAAAGCATAGAAGGACAAAACCGGAGAAAACGCTTTGGAAAACGAAAAGAAGAAATGAAAAAAGTGTTCGAAACGGAACCCGAGAGGAGGGATGATCATGTTTAAGAAGATGTATAAGAAGAGTATAGCGGTGATCCTGGCAGCCGCACTTTCCATGAGCCTTGCGGCATGTGGAGGTAAATCAAAGGACTCGGATTCCGGTTCGGCAGAAAGTGTAACCGCAGCGGCGGAAACAGGGACGGATGAAGAGAAGAGCGTGGAGTCTGCTGCATCGGCAGAGGCTGAAACAGAGGCGGAATCCGAAGCGAAAAAGGAAGCCAAGACAGTGGAGGCCAGTACAGCCTCTGGTGGAGCACTCGCCGTGACAGATTTATTCACAGAAAGAGACCTGACCCAGGAGGCGGATCTTTCCGACGCCCAGACCCTGAAGCTGGAAAGCGGCAAGGATACAACAATCTCCGCGGCAGGCGTCTATGTGATCACCGGTTCGGCAGAGAACGCAACCGTTATCGTGGATGCCGGGGATGACGATAAGGTTCAGCTCGTTCTGGATGGTGTAACCATTACCAACAGTGACAGCCCGGCCATCTATGTAAAGAATGCGGATAAGGTATTTGTAACGACCACGGATTCGACAAGTACGCTGACGGTGAATGGCACCTTTACCGCAGACGGAGATACGAATACCGATGCTGTTATCTTTTCGAAGGATGATCTGACGCTGAACGGTGTGGGAACGCTCGTGATCAGCTCCACGGACAACGGCATCAGCGGCAAGGATGATCTGAAGATCACAGGCGGTACGATTGAAATTTCCTGTACGGATGCAGCTATTGAGGCGAACGATTCCATCCGGATCGCAGACGGAATTATTACGATCAATGCTTGCAATGACGGACTCCATGCGGAGAACGATGACGATGACAGTCTGGGCTACATCTATATCTGTGGCGGCCATCTCGCAATCAATGCGGAGGATGACGGCATTCACGGAACCACAGTTGTACAGATCGATGGCGGTGACCTGGATATTATCGCTGCAGAAGGAATCGAAGGAACCTACGTTCAGGTGAACGGCGGAACAGTGGATATCACAGCATCCGATGACGGTATCAATGCGGCAAATAAATCCTCGGCCTACAGCATCGCGGCAGAGTTTAACGGCGGCGAGGTCACTATTGACATGGCGCAGGGAGATACGGATGGTGTGGATTCCAACGGAAATCTGACCATCACCGGCGGAACCGTCAGTGTGAACGGGCAGTCCGCTTTCGATTACGACGGAGAGCTTAGCTGGACCGGTGGAACCATTTTGGTAAACGGAGAAGAAGTAACCGAAATAGAAAGTCAGATGTTCGGCCCCGGCGGCGGCATGGGCGGTCCCGGCGGCGGAAAATTTGAGGGAGAGGGAGGCCGGGAAGGCCTCCCTGCCGACGGGCAATTCCCGGGAAACTTCCCGGACGGTGATTTTAACGGAGAATTCCCGGAAGATTTTGATGGCGAGATGCCGCAGAAACCAAGTGAACGCAAGCAAAAATAAGACCGTATTTCCGCTATGTATCATTTGCTGTTATGTATAGCAGATATGTGAGTGTGAATCTAGTATAACGATTCTTAAATAACTGGACCGAATGCTTGCCTGCTTTCCCGAATAGCACAGCGCCAAAAGCCTCGCTGTAGCCC
>CACYDN010000148.1 GCA_902773185.1 uncultured Lachnospiraceae bacterium
CGAGGGATACACGATGCGAGCGGAGCGAAGCAGCGTACATCTGCGAAGCAGATGCATGATTTCGCGAAGCGGAAGCATGGTACAATGAATCCTTAAAGGTTGTTCGGTATAAATATCCTGACCTCCGTGCCGCCCTCCTCGCGGGAACGGATGGTCAGGGTGCCGTTACACATCATGGCGAGGCGTTCGCGGATGTTGCTGAGGGCAACATGCGGCTCCCGGTTATCCTCTTCCTGGAAGCCCGGTCCTGTGTCGCTTACGATGATCTCGCTGCCGCCCGGAACTTCTTTTGTCACGACGGAAATATGAAGCGGATCGAGCTCCGGATCAACGCCGTATTTGACGGAGTTTTCCACGATGGGCTGCAGGGTCAGCGGCGGAATCCGGAAAGCGGTATATTCGGTATCATATTCCACGTACAGTTTATCCGCAAAACGGGTCTGTTCGATTGATAAATAGGCATGAACATGGCTGAGCTCTTCCCTGAACGGGATGGGCTCTTTTTTTGTGATTGCCGTAAAGTTATTGCGGAGATACTTGGTGAAATCATCGATCGTCTGCATGGCCTTCTGCGGATCCTGTTCGCAGAGATAATAAATACTGGTCATGGTATTGTAGATGAAATGCGGCCGCATCTGCAGAATCTGGATATTGGCTTTAGCCGCGAGGTTTTCTTCGCGCTGCCGGATATTCTGCTCCACCTGGTCTGTCAGGATAAAAACAAACATGAGGAGGGCGGAAACAGATGAACCGATGACGGTCAGAAGGAGACCGTAGAAGCACATCTGGACCAGCATACAGACAAGGGGAATGGTAAAATAATAGAAAAAAGCCTTTTGCTGCTTCCGGGAAAGGCGGTCTCTCCGCCGGATGAGTGCAATCAGGTTGAGCAGCATCATCAGGGCAGGCGGAACGAGGAGCAGGGGATACAGGCTGCCGCGTGAATAGGTATTATCATCGGCGATGTAGTACATCTTCCCGGAAAACTGCGTATAAATGAGAAGTCCCAGATAAATATCGAGAAGAAAGTTTGCACAGTGCATGATCTTTGTTTTATTCGGAATCTCACCGGCACAGCCAAGAAGATATGATGTCAGCATCGGGAGGAGAAGGGCGGAAAACACGGATTCCAGAAACAAAAAGATACGGGAAAAAACAGCGCTGCCGGCGTCTTCCCTGTAAAATGAAATCTGTTCGGCAACGTCCGATGCCACGTAGAGGATTACAATCAGGAAAAAAACCTTAAAGAAATTGCGGCTTCGTTTTTCCATATAGTAGGCGGTACAGGTGAAAATAAAACAGAGAATGGCTACGAGAAGCCCGCCGGAGGCAATACCAAAGTTGGTCAGATCGATCCAGCTCATGCTTTGTCACCTCCCTGAAGAGGATAACGGAGCTTTGCCAGCTGGCGATTCAGGGTGTCCGGCGAGATTGGTTTCAGCAGGAAGCCGCAGGCGCCGGTGTTCCAGGCATCGAAGGAATAGTCCATATAGGCTGTCAGAAAGATGACGTTTGTTTTGGGGTTAATCCGAAGAAGCTCCTGACAAAGCGTAAGACCGCTGGTTTTTCCCATCTCCACATCCAGAAAAGCCAGGTCTACGGCGGTTGTTTCGGCAAAATGAAGTGCTTCGGTAGGTTTGGTGAAACCGGTGATCTCAGCACCGGGAAGAACCCGCTTCAGGACGGGAATGCTGCCGGAAAGGACAATCTGTTCGTCGTCAACCATGATCACGGTCGGAGGGATGACCGGCTCTCCGACGGAATCAACTAGCACGTTTGGGCTGATTCCCAGGCATTCGGCAATTCGGAAAACCATGGCGGCATCGGGCGAACGTCTGCCGGATTCCCAGTTGGAGCAGGTGGAACGCTCTACGAAGAGCATATCGGCGAGCTGCTGCTGGGAAAGCCTTTTCTTAATCCGTTCGCGTCTGATGTTTTCACCCATAGAGTTGTTCATAACAGTCTTACCTCGGTAAATGGATTGATGGATCGGTCCGGAGAAAAGAAAAATACACCATAATTCAGGAGTTACCTCTTTGTCCTGTAAGTATCATAAGACAAAAAAACCGTATTCACAAGAAAAATGCTAATTTTTTTCAGGGGGTTTCATTCTGTCACATTCCGTCTTGTTGGGTTGAAATGTATAATTTAACTCTGTTAGAATGAAAGGGGATAAACAAATGTGATAGTAACAGAAGTTGCGGAGAGTTGTGTATGTATTATGCCAGTATCGGAATTCTAGCACTGGTCATCCACATCATCATTAATTTCGAGGCGATGCGGATGCCGAAACAGGGAAATAGAATCCGCGTAAAAGGACGTTACAGGTTGTTTTTGATCAGTGTAATGGCTTTTTACGTAGCGGATTTTTCTTGGGGTGTTTTTTACGCGATGCGTAATCTTCCGCTTGTCTACATCGGTACAGTCGGCTTTTTCGTTTCCATGGTGGTGACCGTTTATTTGTGGACAAGATTTGTTGTGGTTTATCTGGAGCGGAAGAGCCGCTTTAATATGCTTCTTCTCTGGTGCGGAAGGCTGATTTTAATTTATCAGATCGTTGCCCTGATCGTGAATATCTTTTATCCGTGGTTTTTCTACTTTACCGAGGATAAGGAATATGTACCGGGGAGCAACAGATATATTACCCTTCTGATTCAGATGGGAATTTTCTTTATCGCAGTTGTGTTTTCCCTTCTGGTTGCGAGAAAATCCCAGGATAGGAAAACGAAGGGACATCATTTAACCATCGGTATTTCCGGTTTTGTCATGATGGTCTTTATTACACTGCAGGCCTATTTCGCGCTTATGCCGTTTTATTCGATCGGATGTCTTCTGACCACCTGTATCATCCATTCCTTTATTATACGGGATGAGATCGAGGAGCAGGATATTGAAATGCATGCGGCCAGAAGAATGGCATATCGGGATGCCCTTACCGGTGTGAAGAATAAGCTGGCGTATAATGAGGCCAGAACCGGAATGGATAAGAGGATTGCCAGCGGGGATCTGGATGAATTCGGAGTTGTTGTTTTTGACCTTAACGGACTGAAGCAGGTGAATGATACGTTTGGACATGATGCGGGAGATGAATATATCAAGGCTGCCTGCCGGATCATTTGTGATCAGTTTGAAAACAGTCCCATTTTCCGTGTGGGCGGAGATGAGTTCATTGCACTTCTGGAAGGTGATGATTATGAGAAACGGGATTCGCTTATGAAGTCCTTCAATCAAAAGATGATTTCGAATCAAAAGAAAGGGCAGGTTGTTGTATCCGGCGGACTGGGTGTTTTCCGGAGCGGAAAGGATAAAAACTTTCACGATGTGTTTGTCCGGGCGGACCGGAAGATGTATGCAAGGAAGGAACAGCTGAAAAGTCTGGAGGAAGGGTGCATTGCCTGATGGACAGTGCGGGAAGTTCCTTTCCTTTGCGGAAACAAATTGCTAAATCAAAGGAGCGGCCGGCCGCTCCTTTTTTGACAGAGAAGAACTTAAAATGATAAGTATGTCAAATTTCCTGTATTCTAAAACAGCCAAATAGGTTATAATAATTTTATTATGTTATTCGAAAATTCGGGACAGCAAAAAAAGAGGAGGAATAAAGATGGCAAAGGGGGCATTACAGTTATCCGGGAAGGACGAGACCTTCGTCCTCCAGTCGGCTGAGAACACAAACTATCTCTATTTTCCCATCGCAGGCGAGGCAGGGCTGAAGGCCTGCGTGACACCGAATCTCGGGGGGGATTCCAAGCTGGATCAGGAACACTTCGTTCTCGAACCGGTAAGTGTGGAGAATCTGCACAACAATAAGAATACCAGAAACTTTTGGTTGAATTTCGGCGATGGCAGAGTATGGTCAGCTGTGGGAAGTTCGGCCATGCAGGAGGCGGAGCGTTTCACCGATGCCCAGGAGGAAAGCCGTGTAGAGGGCGGTTTTCTCTGGCAAAAGGCAGTAAGAGAATCAACAAAATACGGAATCGAAGCAGAGGTGACTTCCTTCGTTCCCGTAGAAGCAAATGTAGAGATTATGCGGGTTAAGCTCCGCAATACTTCCGACGTAGCGGCAGAGTTTACGCCGACGGCGGTGATCCCGCTTTACGGCCGGTCGGCGGATAACCTCCGGGATCATCGGAACGTAACATCGATGCTGCACCGTGTCAGCGTGGATGAGGACGGCGTCGAGGTGAAACCGACCATGTCCTTTGATGAAAAGGGTCACAGACTGAACCATCTGATCTATTATGTTCACGGCTCCGAGGGGGACGGAATGAAGGCGGAAAGCTTCTTCCCCACCACGGAGAGTTTGATCGGGGAAGGCGGCAGCTTCCTTCGCCCGGAGGCTGTAATCAAGGATAAGCCGGGCATGCCTGCCGGTACCAAAATCGATGGCAGGGAAGCCGTGGGCGGTCTGAAATTCAGTAAAAAGACGCTGAATCCGGGAGAGGAGTGCGTTTACATTCTCCGAATCGGAGTTGAAGAGGATGCAGCTAAAATTACTGATAACGATAAAGCATATGGCACGGATGCCGATGTAACCGCGGCTCTTACAAAAGAAATTGAATACTGGAATAACAAAGTCAATGTCCGGTTCCATACCGGAGATCCGGATTTTGACAATTATATGGCATGGGTATCCTTCCAGCCGTTCCTTCGCCGGATCTACGGATGCTCCTTCCTGCCGTATCATGATTACGGCCGCGGCGGAAGAGGCTGGCGCGATCTCTGGCAGGACTGCCTGTCCCTTCTCTTTATGGAGCCGGATGACGTACGGAAAATGATCGTGGCGAATTTCGGCGGTGTGCGTGCGGACGGAACGAATGCAACCATCATCGGAGACGGAATCGGCAACTTTATCGCAGACAGAAACGGTATCGCCCGTGTATGGATGGATCACGCCTTCTGGCCGTTCCGGACCTTGAAGCTTTATATCGACCAGACCGGAGATATTGAGATTCTGGATGAAATGGCCGGCTATTTCAAGGATCCGCAGGCAAGCCGCGCAACGGCAATTGACGGGGATTGGAAGCCGGAGGACGGAAATCAGCTTAGAACGAAGGATGGCGCGGTTTACAGCGGAAGCATCATAGAGCATCTTCTTGTGGAAAACCTCACCGCATTCTGTGAAGTGGGTGAGCACGGCATCATCCGGCTCCGCGGTGCGGACTGGAATGATGCGCTCGATATGGCGGCAAAGAAGGGCGAAAGCGTGGCCTTTACCTTTGCTTATGCCATGAACCTTGCGGATATCGCCGATACGCTGGAAGCGTATAAGGATAAGACCGGAAAGAATACCGTGGCCGCGCTGAAGGAGCTTGCACCGCTCCTTGAGATGGAAGAAACAACCTACGGCGATGCCAATCGGAAGCTTCAGGCTCTGCAGACCTACTGTGACAGCTGTTTGCGGAATGTTTCCGGTGAAAAGGCGGAATTTGATATAGACGAGATTGTCCGGAAGCTTCGGAAGATGGCCGAGTGGCAGAAGGATTTCCTCCGCGGTCAGGAGTGGATCGACGGCAAGGGTGACGAGGGCTGGTTCAACAGCTACTATGACGATCATGCAAACCGCGTGGAGCGGTATTCCGAGAATGACGAGGATGTCAGGATGATGCTGACCGGTCAGGTATTTGCGGTAATGAGCGGTACGGCTGAGGATGCGCAGGTGGCGCGGATCGTCAAGGCGGCGGATCATTATCTCTATCGGAAGGAAATCGGCGGCTATCGTCTCAATACGGATTTCAGGGAACTCAAGATGGATATGGGAAGAATGTTCGGCTTCGCTTACGGCGAGAAGGAGAACGGTGCGGTATTCTCCCACATGGCTGTCATGTACGGAAATGCACTCTATACCCGCGGCTTCGCAAAGGAAGGCTACAAGGTTCTGAAGTCCCTTTCCGATACATCGCTTGATTTTGAGGTGAGCCGGATGTATCCGGGAATCCCCGAGTATTTCAATATCGACGGAAGAGGTATGTATCCGTATCTGACCGGCGCGGCATCCTGGTATCTCATGACCATGATCCTCGAGGTTTACGGTGTGCGTGGAAAGAGCGGAGACCTCGCCTTCTGTCCGCGTCTTCTGGCGGAGCAGTTCGATGAAAACGGTGAGGCTGTAATTGAGCTCTTCTTTGCCGGAAAACCGCTGAAGGTGACCTACCGGAATCCGAAGAAGCTGGAGTTCGGCAGCTACAGAGTCGGTAGTATAACGGTAAACGGGGAGACAAAGACCGTTTCGGAAGGGGAAGAGGCAGTGATCGGCCTTGGTGAGGTCGAGTGCTTCGGAGACGGTGTAACGGAGATTACGATTGAACTTCTGTAGGGTACGGTTCTGTTTGAATCGTGCGGGGGTATAACATTTTGAAAAGGAGAAGGAGAATGAAGTACGGATTTTTTGATGATGCAGCAAGAGAATATGTGATCGACCGCCCGGATACGCCGGAGGCGTGGGCAAACTATCTGGGTTCACCGGAATACGGTGCGCTTATTTCCAACAATGCAGGCGGTTACAGCTTTGCAAAGTCCGGCGCCAGCGGACGTATTCTTCGTTATCAGTTCAACAGCTTTGACCGTCCGGGACGGTATATCTATCTCAGAGATAATGACACGAAGGATTACTGGTCTGCATCCTGGCAGCCGGTAGGAAAGCCGCTCGATCTGTATAAGAGCGAGTGCCGTCACGGCCTCGGCTATACACTGATCAAGGCTGATTATGCGGATATTGAAAGCACCGCTTCCTACTATGTTCCGAAGGATAAGGAATATGAGGTATGGGCACTTAAGGTGACGAATAAGTCCGGCCGGGTTCGGTCTCTGACAATCACCGGTTATGCGGAGTTCACGAATAACAGTCATTATGAGCAGGATCAGGTAAATCTGCAGTATTCGCTGTTCATTTCCAGAACCTACTTTGAGAAAAATCGCGTGATGCAACAGATTCACGGCAATCTGGATGCGTATCCGGAAGGTGTTCTGATGGATGGCAAGAAGGTGCTGGAACGGTTCTTCGGTATGGCAAAGTCCCCCGTTTCTTCCTTCTGCGGCGATAAGGCAGCCTTCCTCGGTGCTTATCATGATTACCGCGATCCGCAGGGCGTTGCGGAGGGTGAGCTTTCCGGAAAGATGAACTACAACCAGAATTCCTGTGGCGGCCTTGCATCCGTAATCACGCTGGAACCCGGCGAGACAAAGGAAGTAATCTTCCTGCTCGGTGAGAAGTACAGTGCCGAAGCATCCGAGATTATTGCAAAATATGATGCGGAAGACGGCATCGTGGAGAAGGAAATCGGTGAGCTTCGTGATTACTGGGAGAAGTATCTCAGCCGTTTCATCGTTAAAACGCCCAGTGCCGAGTTCAACTCCATGATGAATGTATGGCATGCCTATAACTGCTTCATGACCTTTATCTGGTCCAGAGCAGCATCCTTCATCTACTGCGGACTTCGTAACGGCTACGGCTATCGCGATACCGTGCAGGATATCCAGGGCGTGATCCATCTGGCACCGGAGATGGCAGAAAAGCAGATCCGCTTCATGCTGTCGGCGCAGGTGGATAACGGTGGCGGACTTCCGCTCGTGAAGTTTACGCACAATGCCGGCCATGAGGATACACCGGATGACCTTTCCTATGTTCAGGAGACCGGACATCCCGCATACCGCGCGGACGATGCGCTGTGGCTTTTCCCCACGGTTTATAAATATATCACCGAGACCGGTAATCTTTCCTTTATCGATGAAGTGATTCCCTATGCAAATAAGGATGAGGGAACGGTATACGATCATCTGAAGAGAGCGATTGATTTCACGCTGAAGCATCTGGGACCCCACGGTATGCCTGCAGGACTTTATGCAGACTGGAATGACTGTCTCAGACTTGGTGCAAACGGAGAGTCTTCCTTCGTAGCGCTGCAGTTTGTATATGCGTTGGATATTCTCGGAAAGTTTGCGGAGTACAAGAAGGATGATGCCTACATTGCATTCCTTGCCGAAGAGAAGGATAAGATGAAGGCGCTCATCAACGAAATCTGCTGGGATGAGGACCGGTTCATCCGCGGCTTTGCCGAGAACGGTACAGTTGTGGGCAGAAAGGCTGATCCGGAAGCCAATATGTGGCTGAATCCGCAGAGCTGGGCCGTCATTTCCGGACAGGCGGACGAAGAGCAAAAGAAACTTGCCATGGATTCCGTCTATAACATTCTGAATACGCAGTATGGTGCGATCCTGATGGATCCGCCGTTCCATGCACATGCCATCGATGGTGCGCTGGCGGTAGGTTACAATGCGGGAACCAAGGAGAACGCCGGTATCTTCTCGCAGACACAGGGCTGGCTCATTCTGGCAGAATCCCTGATGGGACATGGGAACAGAGCCTTTGAGTACTATATGGAGAACTGCCCGGCTGCCTTCAATGACCGTGCGGAGATCCGGCAGATGGAACCCTACTGCTTCGGTCAGTTCACGGAAGGAAAAGCAAGCCCCTGCTTCGGTCAGTCTCATGTTCACTGGCTGACCGGAACCGCGTCAACCGTGATGGTGGGCTGTGTGGAAGGAATCTTGGGCTTCCGCCCCGATTTCTACGGCCTCCATATTTCTCCGTCCGTTCCGTCTGACTGGGATGGCTTCGAGATTGAGAAAGAGTTCCGTGGAAAGAAGCTTTCCATCAAGGTAACGAATCCCGAGCATAAAGAGTCCGGCGTGAAGGAAATCCTTCTGAACGGCAGTAAAGTGGAAGGAGATTATATCCCGGCGGATCAGCTGAAGGATGTAAATGAGATTGTTGTAACTCTCGGATAAAGGGAATGTAACGATTCCTTGCAGGCAAAATACAAAAGTCCCCGGATGGAGTTCGTCCGGGGACTTTTTTGCTTTTCCTTACCGGTAGAATCATGTATAATACTGATGCTGTTAAAACGCTCTTTCCGAAGCGGAAGAGAAAACTGATGAATGATTGGAATTAAAGCAATGGCGGAAAAGAAAAAAAAGAAGGATTTTGATCCGGCTCGGATGGGGAGAACGGCGGATATCGTGGCTACTGTTTTTGCGGTATATATGCTGGTAATCTATGCCTGCTGGATGCACAATAAGTATTTTGATATTACCGGAACGAGGGCGGATGTATTTCTGGAAGGGACCGGCTTTTTTGTGATCATTTTTGCCATGGCATATTTCTTTGAGTATTCGCTGGCGCAGTATTACGAAATGCGTCTCCCGCTCATTTACAGAGATACCGGACTCGTCCTGCAGCCTGCAGTCTGGATGGGACTGTTTCTTCTGGCAAACGTTGCTGCCTTCCTGATGGCACCGGACAAAAAAGCGGCATGGACGGGATCGGAGGGGAGACGGTTCGGGCTTTTTATGGTATGCATGCTTTTCCTGATGGTTCTGGCACTGACGCGTGGCGTTCGTCTTCCCGGCTGGATCATTTATGTTGCGGCTCTTATGGCTATCCTCGCGGCCGTTATGGCTGTCATCCAACATTTCGGAGTGGATATATTTTATCTCCGCAGGGATATCAAGGTGAAGCAGCAACAGAAGTTCATTTCGTTCTTTGGAAATCTGAATACCTATGCATCTTATCTTGCCATGGTCATTCCGTTTTTCTGGAGTCTCTTTGTGTTTACGAACAAAAAGTGCCGGCGGATCCTTGCCGGTGTAACGCTGTTTGTTCTGGCTGCGGGCATTCTTCCTTCCAAGAGTGATAATATCTATATATGCCTGTTTGTGACGGGAATTCTGCTCCTTTTTCTTGCACTGCGAAAGGGCAGGATTCTGGAATGGACCGCTGTCATCTGCATCCTGTCGGCGGGGCTTTATCTGATGGCTGTTTTGACGGTGAAGTATAACGGCAGCAAAAAGCATCTGAACGGTATGGCGGAAAAACTCGAGAACGGGAAGCTTTTGCTTTTGGCGTTTCTGTTCTTTGCATTCCTTTTTGCGGGACTTTTCCTTCTTAGGAGGATGAAGCCTGCAGTTTATGAAAAGCTGTCCGGGAAAGGTGTGTCACTTATTCTGGCAGCCGTCCTCGCGGCCGGTTTTTTGGGCGTTATAATTATCCTGCGGAAAAGCGGCAGCGACCTTGTGAAATTCAATGACAAGTGGGGGACCTTCCGGGGATATATCTGGCGGCGTTCGGTGTCGCTTTTCAAAGCGGGCAGCCCGCTGCAAAAGATTTTCGGTCATGGAAATGAAACCGTGCGCAGGTTGATGAATGATGCCTACTATGAAGAGATGACAAGGATCACGAAACAGACCTACGATAACTGCCATAATGAGCTCCTGCAGTATCTGGTGACAACCGGGCTCTTTGGCATGATTTCGTATATCGGTTTCTTTATAACGTCTGTTTTGTTTATTCTGAAGAAGGGCTTTGCAATTTGGCATAAACCAGCTGGAGAAAAGTTGGTAAAGACAAAAGAAGAAAAGAACGGACAGGCGGATGAAACGGCAGCGGAAGAACGCAGCGAAACCGAAACGGCCGTGGCGGCCGTTGCGCTTGGTATGGCTGCGGTCGGCTATTTTGCCCAGGGACTTGTCAATCTGAACCAGCCCATTACGACACCGTATTATTTCTTCGCGGCGGCCCTTGGCGTCGGACTGATTAGAAAAATTTCAAAATAGTTATTGACAAAAAATCCTCCCGGTGATACTCTCTGTTTAGAAAAATTTCTAATTAGAGAATTATCAAATCGGAGGATTTTTTATGAGTGAATTAAAAGAATGGCTGCCGTTTCTTATACCGCTTGTGCTCGTTCAGCTTATCCTTCTGGTTATTGCTATTGTGCATATCCTGAAGCATGATCAATATAAGCGGGGCAGCAGAGCTATCTGGTTGGCAGTCGTGATCATCGGAATGGAGTTTATCGGACCGGTTCTGTATTTTGTTTTGGGTAAGAGTGATGAGGAGTAACGACTCCCGCACGGATGCACAGGGCGAGATGACAGTGAAATGGAAACAGGAAAAAATATGGAAATCTTGACGATTCAAAATCTGCAAAAAAGCTTTGGTTCCAAACCGGTTCTCCGGGATGTCAGCTTCTCGGTAGGAGAAGGGAGCATCTTCGGGTTTATCGGCCGGAACGGTGCCGGAAAGACCACGACCATGAAAATCATTCTGGGACTTCTCCGGGCGGACGGCGGCAATGTACGGATCTGTAACGAAACGGTAACCTACGGTGAGACAAGTACCAACCGTCTGATCGGGTACCTGCCGGACGTACCGGAGTTTTATCCGTATATGCGGGCAAAGGAATACCTCAGACTCTGCGGCGAGATCACCGGTCTTTCGGGAAAGGAATTATCCGTCAGAATTGATGAACTTCTGGGACTTGTAGGGTTGGAAAAGGAAAAAGGGAAGATTGGCGGCTATTCCCGGGGTATGAAACAGAGGCTTGGAATCGCCCAGGCGCTGATCGGGCGGCCGAAGCTTCTCATATGCGATGAACCGACCTCTGCACTGGATCCGGTGGGCCGGCATGAAATCCTTGATATTCTTCTGGCGGCGAAAGAAGAGACATCGGTACTGTTTTCCACCCATATTCTTTCGGATGTGGAGCGGATTTCCGATCATGTGGCGCTCCTGGAGGGCGGAGAGGTAAAGGCGTCCGGGGTCATCGAAGAGATGAAGGCTAAACGGATGGAGACCGGCGCAGGGCTGGTGCTGAAAAACAGAGAAGAAGCGGAACGGATCAAAAAAGGCTTTCCCGAAGCGCAGGTTTCGGGTGGCCGGATCGATTTTCAGGAGCTTTCCGCCGATGAGGAAAGAAGGCTCTTTGCCTTGCTTTCGGAAGAAATGATTTCCGTGGTTCGGTTTGAACGAAAGGAACCGGATTTGGAAGATCTGTTCATGAAAGCAATTTCCGGGGAGGAAAATAGGTGAGTATGAGAGGCTTTGGTGTATTTTGGAAAAAAGAGATGACAGAGCTCATCCGGACCTGGCGCGGGTTCCTACTCGGCGCCGTAGCGGTGATCTTTGGCATCCTGAATCCGCTGATTGCAAAGATCACGCCGGTATTATTTGAAAAATATGCGGATGATTTTAAGAAGCAGGGGATAATAGTAAATAAAATAGAGGTTTCCGCTAAGGATTCCTGGGCACAGTTCGATAAGAACTATCTGATGTTTCTCATTGTAGCAGTGGCTGTCTTCAGCGGAAGCTATGTGACGGAGTATACAAAGGGAACACTCATCCCTCTTCTGACGAAGGGGCTCAGCCGCACATCGGTTGTGCTTTCCAAGTTTTTGGTTCAGCTCATGGTGTGGACAGCTTATTTCGGAATCTGCTTTGGAATTACCTGGGGCTATACGGTGTATTTC
>CACYDN010000149.1 GCA_902773185.1 uncultured Lachnospiraceae bacterium
ATTTGTACCGCCCTCGATGGAAATGTCGTTGGAATCGTAAAGCACGATCAGCTTGGACAGGCCCAGGGTACCTGCAAGAGAGAAGGCTTCGTAGGAGATACCCTCCATCATGCAGCCGTCGCCGCCCAGAACATACGTATAGTGGTCAACGACCGGATAACCGTCTTCATTAAATATGGAAGCAAGATGCTTCTCTGCCATGGCCATACCGACAGCCATAGCCATGCCGGCGCCAAGCGGACCGGTTGTGGCTTCCACGCCGACGGTGTGGTGGTATTCCGGATGTCCGGGGGTTAAAGATCCGAGCTGGCGGAAATTCTTAATGTCCTCTATGGTGAGACCATAGCCGAAAAAATGAAGCAGGCTGTAGAGAAGCATGGATCCGTGTCCGCCGGATAAAATGAAGCGGTCCCGGTTTTTCCATTCGGGATTTTCGGGATTGGCCGAAAGAAAGCGTGACCAGAGCGTAAAAGCTGCAGGTGCGGCGCCCAGCGGAAGGCCGGGGTGACCGGAATTGGCTTTCTGAATTGCTTCGGCAGACAGAACGCGGATGGCGTTCGCCGTCAGGGTATCGAGATCTTTGTTCATTGACATAGGAATGTCCTTTCAAAACTGATTAATTGCGACGCTAAAAGTATACCACAGTTTTAGGAAAAAATACACCCTTACCATGGCAGATTGTCGGAAATCACTTTATTTGAAGGTTTTAGTCCTGCTTAATCTGCTTTTGACCATTAAGAAAACTGGCTGATTCGGCGTACGTGACGCTCATCCTGCGTAAATTTGGTATCTAAAAATGTATCAGTGATCATCATGGCGAGGCCGGGACCGATGACACGCGCGCCCATGCAGAGGATGTTGGCGTTGTTATGCTCCTTGGAGGCCTTGGCGGAGAAGACATCGTGGCAGAGAGCTGCGCGGATGCCGGGAACCTTATTGGCGGCCATGGACATGCCGATGCCGGTGCCGCAGATCAGGATGCCAAGCTCGGCATCGCCGGCGGTAAGATCATCGGTTACTTTTTTGGCATACAGCGGATAGTCGCAGGATACGGGTACGTCACAACCGCGGTCTGTAACCTCGAAGCCGCGGGCCTTGAGGTGGTCGATGACCATCTGCTTCAGTTGATATCCGCCGTGGTCGGAAGCAATAGAGATTTTCATGTTTTTTTCCTTTCTTATGGGAATGAGGTTTGTTTGTTCGGATGTTAAGTTGAACCGTGTTTTTTCTTTCATTTGTGAGTTTATTGTGTAATCTTCGCGTTTTACTTGTGCGAAAATCTTAGGTTATGTATACTGAAAGGTGGAGGGTATTTCACCAAAGTTGTTTTTGGTTGATGGGGATACCTGCATATTAAATAAGGAAGTTCCTCACACTGATACGAGATCGTGACCTGCCGCTTTGAGCAGCCGGTTCATGATGGCACCACCGAGTTCGTCGGCCCGGAAGCTTTCGCTCAGGATGATTTCAGCCCCTGCGGCATCGCATTCCCGGAGAGCTCCGTAGAGGTGAGCGGCAACTGTACGGCCGTTCCGCTTTTCACCCAGAAGGATGAGCGGATAACCGTTATAGAGTGACTGATGATCCTCTGTTGTAAGAATGACGGTATGCTTTCCGGCGGAAACAGCTTCATCGGCAAGCTTTCGGATCCGCTCAGCAACAGCCGGCGTAACCAGATCCGGCTTTTCGGCATCCTCTATGATCGTCAGGTTTCCCTTCGGTGCGTAATGGGTATATTTCATCCCGGGAGCGCGCGGACGGAGATTCGGATCCGGATGGATGAGCGAGGGGTCGATTTCTACGGGACCGATCATGGCTTCCAGCATATCCTTTGTGATAAAGCCGGGCCTGAGGATGGTCGGTTTGTCGCCGGTAAGGTCGATGTTGGTGGATGCTATTCTGATTCCCACCGGGCCGCCGTCCAGAATCATATCGATCCGGCCGGAAAGGTCCTCACGGACATGTTCTGCATCTGTGGGCGATGGTCTGCCGGACAGATTGGCGCTGGGGGCGGCAATGAGTATCCCGCTTTCCCGAATGAGCCGTAGGGCTGCCGGGTGTGCCGGCATACGGATGGCAACGGTGTCCAGTCCGCCTGTGGTAGCATCGGGAACCGAAGACTTCTTGGGAAGGATCATGGTAAGCGGTCCCGGCCAGAAGGCGTGGAGCAGGGTGCCTGCGGCACTGGGAATCTCCCGCGCGAGGCGTTTTACATCGCCGGGCTCCGCAATATGGACAATGAGCGGGTTATCCGAAGGACGCCCCTTTGCTGCATAGATCTTTGCAGCTGCCTCGGGGGAGAGGGCATCACCACCCAGACCATAGACGGTTTCTGTGGGAAATGCGACCAGTCCGCCGCTCTGCAGAATGCGGGATGCCTCACGAATTGCGCCCGGCTCATCCGGCGTGAGCAATCTTGTTTTGATCAGTGTCATGGATATTTCTTCCTTTATTATGTATTCAGGATATACCCAAAAGAAGCGTAGCATAGTTCAGGTTTCTTTTCAAGAAGAAACCGTAACTTATTCCCGTAACCAAATGACGGCAGAGATGCAAATGTCAAAAAAATTCCACGTTGGGGTTGACAAAGATGTTACAAAGTGTTAGGATGTCAATGTAACATTTTTGTAACAAAGTCATACAAATGTTAAGACAAATGTAACAAAACACAAAATATAGTAGTTTATGTAAACATTGGAGGTTATATCATGTATAAGCACACAAAAAGACTACTGACGTGCAGTCTGGCGGTCAGCCTGATTGCTTCAGGAAGCTTTAGTGCACTGGCAGATGAAAAAGACGAAACTGTAGATGCAGGTCTTTCCGCAAGGGTTGAAACCTACATTGCGGATGGCAGCACAGAAGATCCGGTTTCCGATCTGACAAAGGGTGCCGCTTCTGTGAAAGATGAAGAAAAGAAATGGGAAGTTGTTCCCGGTATCGGTCCAAAGCCGTCACTTGTAGCGGTTGAGGAAAGATTGAAGGGAGAAGAGAAAGCAAAGCAGCTTGCACCGGCGGAGTATCCGCAGTTCAAGAACAGAGCGGTCGCAACGGTTGATGTGGATCTGAATATCCGCGCCGAGGCAGATATCGAGAGTGATATCATCGGTACCATGTCAAGCGGCGATATCTGCATGGTTTATGAATCAAAGGATGGTTGGACACATATCGCATCCGGTTGCTGCGACGGTTATGTTATGACCGAGTATCTTGCATTCGGTGATGATGCCGGCCGTTGGGCAAAGGAAAACGATGTTCCGATGCTCGCTACTGTAAAGGCTGAGTCCCTGAAGGTAAGAGAGAAGGGTGATTACACAAGTGATTGCCTGACCATGATCCCGCTGGATGAGTCTTACGAGGTTCTGGACATTGTCGGTGAATGGGTACATCTTGCAGTCGATGATGATATTCAGGGTTATGTTAATAGCAAGTATGTTGAGCTTTCCTACAATTGTGGCCGTGCCCTTTCCGTAGAGGAACAGGAGCTTCGCGAAGCTGCCCGCGCCGCAGAAGAAGCAGCTGCATCTGAGAGGTATTACGATCCCAACGAGAATACAGACAATAACAACAACACGGATAATAACGACAATACCTACAACGACAACAACACTAGCGATAATACAAACAACGATAACGATACTACTTATAACGATAACAATACCGACAACAATAACGATTACACAGACAATTCCAACCAGGAAACCTACGAGGCACCTTCTCAGGAGACCTACAACGAGCCCGTACAGGAAACTTATGAAGAGCCCGTACAGGAAACCTACGAAGAGCCTTCTCAGGAGACTTATGAAGAGCCTGCCGAGGAACCCACATACAACGTTCCGTCAGGTTCCGGTGGAGAGGATGTTGCAAATTATGCATTGCAGTTCGTTGGTAACCCCTATGTATGGGGCGGAACAAGTCTGACAAACGGTGCTGACTGTTCCGGTTTCGTTCTGAGTGTATATGCAAACTGGGGAATCTATCTTCCTCACGATGCTGAGTTACAGGCTAACTACGGTACTCCGGTAAGCTTCAATGAGCTGGCACCCGGCGACCTGCTGTTCTACCCGAGTGGTGGATATGCAATCGGTCACGTAGCAATCTACATTGGTGGTGGTATGGTTGTTCACGCTTCCTCACCGTCAACCGGTATTAAGACATCTGTTTACAATTACAGAACACCTTGTGCAGCAGTTCGTCTGCTTCCGTAATCGTAAACATTATATTTGGTCCGGATGAGCGCGTCAGCGTTTATCCAACCCTCCTGGCTAATGAACAGGGACGGCGTCAGCCGTCCCTGTTTTTCAAAGATAGAATAGTCACCGAATCGTCACCTCCCTCTGTCTGACAATGGAAAATGGAGTGGTTTACATAGGTTTTTGTGCAAATTGCACAACGAATCAGATGTTCGGTTAACGATAATATACGGATGATACGATGCAAAACTGTGGATAACTTAGAGGTGAAATGACGTGAATATGCGGTTATGCACAAAGTTATCCACATTATCAACAGTTTTTTGACTTTACATAATGCAGTTTACGCAAAAATGGGGGGAAAAATGAAAATTCGGAAGAAGTAACAAAAAACATGTTTTTTCAAATTGGCTCTTGACAGAAATTGTGAAAAAATACCATAAAATCGCCTGAATTGTCAGACAATATGACCTGCGTAGCTCATAAAAAATAGAGCAGTCCGCCACAGAGGAGACACACCGGTGTGTCTCTCTTTGGGGGGCTGCTCTATTCCGATGAGCTACGCAAACACACATTCATTCTTTATTGCATGAAAGTGTAATCTATGCTAAAATAGTTAACATAGAGAATGGGGGAGGGCAAAATGCCGAATTCTCTTCGCCGGTTCGGAGCTACGTTTTCCGAAAGGCGCAATACAGCATAAAGGAGTGTGACAAATGAACTATATCATCAGCGGAAAGAACATCGACGTAACAGAAGGTCTCCGTCAGGCCGTATACGACAAGCTCGGCAGACTGGAGAAGTTTTTTTCAGAGGATACAAAAGCGCAGGTAACCTTCTCTGTTGAAAAGGAAAGACAGAAGATCGAAGTTACCATCCCCATGAAGGGTCATATCATCCGGGCGGAGCAGGTCAGCGACGATATGTATGTTTCCATCGACATGGTTGTGGAGATCATCGAGCGTCAGGTAACCCGGTATAAGAAAAAGATTCTGGACCAGAGCCAGGATGCATCCTACTTCCAGGATAAGTTCATCGAGGAAGATGCCGATGCGGAAGATGATGAGATCCGTATCATCCGCAGCAAACGTTTCGCCGTGAAACCCATGTATCCGGAGGATGCCTGTGTACAGATGGAGCTTCTGGGCCATGCCTTCTATGTATTCCGTAATGCAGAGACCGATGAGGTCAATGTGGTTTACAAGAGGAAGGGAAATACCTACGGACTGATCGAGCCCGAGTTCTAAAACTTCATATGAAAAGAGTCAGCGGGCAGGGCTTCGTACCCTGCCCGTTTTCTTTCGGAAAAACGGACTGAATGGAATGACTGGATGCGGCCCAGTCTGTTTTCGTATCCGGAAAAGGCGGGAAAGCGTAAAAACCTTGCATCTTTCCTTTATTTATGCTACATTTAAGGATATGTTTTTTCCCTGTGAAATTGGGCGGGGTTCCGGCGGAACATCCGGAAGGGACGCCTGAAAATAGATTTGGAGGTTTTAGCATGGGTCTCGGTGAAAAGATATTTGGTACCCACAGTGATCGTGAATTAAAGAAGATTAATCCTATTGTCGACAAGATCATGGGTATGGATGAAGAAATGCAGGCGCTTACCGATGATGAGCTCCGCGCAAAGACGACTGAGTTTAAGGAAAGGCTCGCCCAGGGCGAAACCCTGGACGATATCCTGCCGGAGGCCTTTGCGGTTGTCCGTGAGGGTGCGGCGAGAGCCATCGGCATGAAGCCCTTCCGGGTACAGGTAATCGGCGGTATCATCCTGCATCAGGGGCGTATTGCCGAAATGAAGACCGGTGAAGGTAAGACGCTGGTATCCACCATGCCGGCTTATCTGAATGCGCTGGAGGGCAAGGGCGTCCATATCGTTACCGTCAATGACTATCTGGCCAAGCGTGATGCGGAATGGATGGGTGAGGTTCACCGTTTCCTGGGCCTGACGGTCGGTGTCATCCTCAACGATATGAAGAGCGAGGACAGGCAGAAGCAATATCAGTGCGATATTACCTATATTACCAATAACGAGCTCGGTTTCGATTATCTGCGTGATAACATGGTCGTTTATAAGGAAAAGCTGGTACAGCGCGGCCTGCACTACTGCATCATCGATGAGGTGGACTCTGTCCTGATCGATGAAGCCAGAACGCCGCTCATTATCTCCGGCCAGAGCGGAAAATCAACCGAAATCTATAAGATGTGCGACTACATTGCCCGCCGCATGCAGAGAGGTACCGCTTCCACGGAGATCAGCAAGATGGATGCCCTGATGGGAAATGCCGTCAAGGAGGATGGCGATTACCTGGTCAACGAGAAGGATAAGTACATTGTTCTGACCGAGCAGGGTGTTCGGGAGATCGAGCAGTTCTTCCATATTGAAAACCTGGCGGATACCGAGAACCTGGAGATCCAGCATACCATGCTGCAGGCCCTGAAGGCACATGCGCTGATGCACAGGGATCAGGATTATGTGGTAAAGGATGATCAGGTTCTGATCGTCGACGAGTTTACCGGCCGTATCATGCCGGGCCGTCGGTTTAACGAAGGTCTGCATCAGGCCATCGAAGCAAAGGAAAATGTGAAGGTAAAGCGCGAGTCCAAGACACTGGCCACCATCACCTTCCAGAACTTCTTTAATAAATATGAAAAGAAAGCGGGTATGACCGGTACCGCGCAGACCGAGGAAAATGAGTTCCGTGAGATCTACAGCATGGACGTTGTCTGCGTACCGACCAATAAGCCTGTCGCCCGTGTGGATGAATATGACGCGGTTTATAAGACAAAGGCCGAGAAGCTCAAAGCCATCGTGGAAGAGGTTGCCGAGTGCAACCACCGCGGACAGCCGGTACTGGTAGGTACCGTAAACATTGACTCTTCGGAGGAAATCAGTGCGCTTCTTACCAAACGCGGTGTGAAGCATAAGGTACTGAATGCGAAGTTCCATGAGATGGAAGCGGAGATCATTGCGGATGCCGGACAGAAGGGTGCGGTTACGATCGCAACGAACATGGCCGGCCGTGGTACGGATATCAAGCTGGGCGAGGGTGTTGCCGAGCTCGGCGGTCTGAACGTCATCGGTACGGAGCGGCATGAATCCCGTCGTATCGACAACCAGCTCCGTGGTCGTTCCGGACGTCAGGGAGACCCGGGACATTCCAAGTTCTATCTTTCCCTGCAGGACGATCTGATGCGTCTTTTCGGTTCCGAGCGTGTCATCAAGGTTTACGATGCACTCCGGATTCCCGAGGGCGAAGAGATCCAGCATAAATCCATCTCAAATTTCGTGGCAAGGGCACAGAAGAAGATCGAGTCCAACAACTTTGCCATTCGTAAGAATCTGCTGGAATATGATGAAGTGAATAACGAGCAGCGCGAGGTCATCTACGCAGAACGGAAGAAGGTTCTGGATGGCGAAAACATGCGCGATACCATCGTGAGCATGATGGACGATACCATTGCCAACTATGTCGGCAAGGTTGCCAGTTCAGAGGCGGATCCCAGCGAGTGGGATATGACCGAGCTGAATGACATGCTCCGTCCCATCGTTCCCTTCCCGGAGAAGATCGAGCTGGATGAAGTGGAGAAGGAAAAGGGCAGCGTCGAGCATCTTACAAAGCGTCTCCAGGAAGAGGCTGAGAAGCTTTATCAGGAGAAGGAAGAGGAGCTCACCGAAGGCGGCGCGGATATGCGTGAGCTGGAGCGGATCGTCCTTCTGAAGATCGTAGATCAGAAGTGGATGAACAACATCGATGACATGGATCAGCTGCGTCAGGGTATCGGCCTGCAGTCCTACGGCTCCAGAGACCCGGTAGTCGAATATAAGCTGGCCGGTTATGAGATGTTCAACGACATGACCAATTCCATTAAGGAAGATACAACCCGGGCGATGTTCCACATCCGCCTGAAGGAAAAGGTTGAGCGTGAGCAGGTAGCGAAGGTAACAGGTACCAACAAAGATGAAACACTGAAGAAGGGACCTGTCAAGAAGGATAAGAAGATCGGCAGAAACGATCCCTGTCCCTGCGGAAGCGGTAAGAAATACAAGAACTGCTGCGGACGGGTAGGCTGATAACCGGAAGAAATCGAAAGCAGGTGATACTGTGCTGGAGCTTGACGAGTATAAATTTACCTACGGCAAGTACGAAACCCCGCTCGGAGAGGTGCGGGATTCCCTCGACATTTCAGGGAAGGAAAAACGAATAGCCGAGCTGGAAAAGAGCATGGAACAGGAAGGCTTCTGGGAGGATGCTGCCGCCAGCGGCAAGGTCATGAAGGAGATGAAAAATCTCAAGGACACCATCCGGAAGTTTAACGAGATGGCTTCCCAGTATGAGGACATCGGTGTCATGCTGGATATGGCAGAGGAAGAGGGTGACGAGGAGCTCGTTACCGAGGCCGGTGAAATGCTGGCAAGCTTCACAAAGGAGTTTGACCAGTTCCGGATTGATACCCTCCTTTCCGGCGAGTTCGATGAGAATAATGCCGTACTGACGCTTCATGCGGGTGCGGGCGGTACGGAGAGCTGTGACTGGGCCGGCATGCTGTTTCGCATGTATTCCAAGTGGGCGGACCGCCATGGCTTTACCATGGAAGTACTTGACTATCTGGACGGCGATGAAGCGGGCATCAAATCCGCTACGTTCCAGATCAGCGGCTATCATGCCTATGGATATTTGAAGTCGGAAAAGGGTATCCACCGTCTGGTGCGGATTTCGCCCTTTAACGCCAACGGCAAGAGGCAGACCTCCTTTGTTTCCTTGGAAGTTATGCCGGAGCTGGATGACAATATTGAAATCGAGATCAATGAGGATGATCTCCGGATCGATACCTACCGGGCCAGCGGCGCCGGCGGGCAGCATATCAACAAGACATCCTCGGCAATCCGGATCACGCATCTGCCCACGGGAATCGTGGTGCAGTGCCAGAATGAACGGAGCCAGCATCAGAATAAGGATAAGGCCATGCAGATGCTGAAGGCCAGACTCTATCTGATGAAGCAGCAGGAGAACCAGGAAAAGCTCTCGGATATCCGGGGCGAGGTTGCGGAAAACGGTTTCGGCAGCCAGATCCGGTCCTATGTCCTGCAGCCCTATACACTGGTGAAGGATCATCGGACAAACTGCGAGGTGGGCGACGCCGGACGTGTTCTGGACGGCGATATCGATCCCTTTATCAATGCGTATCTGAAGTGGATCAGCATTGGTGACAAAGACGAATAAATAACAGATGAATTTGTTTCGGAAAACAGGTACTATAGAGGAAACAGAAAAAAGCATCAAACGGGAGATAAAGAGATAAGTGTGAAAAACGTTGCGATTATGGGTTATGGCACTGTTGGAAGTGGTGTATATCAGATCATTCAGAAGAATAATTCCCATGTTTCCCGTCGCGCAGGCGATGAGGTAAGGGTGAAGTATGTTCTGGATCTTCGCGATTTTCCCGGCGACCCCGTCGAAGAGGTTCTGGTCCATGATGTGGAGGTAATCCTGCAGGATCCCGAGGTTGAGGTTGTCGTAGAGGTGATGGGCGGTACAAAGCCGGCCTATGACTTTGTGAAACGGGCCATCCTTGCCGGAAAGAGCGTCTGCACATCCAACAAGGAGCTGGTAGCAAAGCACGGCGCGGAGCTGCTTCGTCTTGCGAAGGAAAGGAACATCAATTTCTTCTTTGAAGCATCCGTAGGCGGCGGAATTCCGGTGATCCGGCCGTTATCTTCCTCCCTGACACCGGATCATATTGAAGAAATCTCCGGTATTCTGAACGGAACCACAAATTACATCCTGACCAAGATGACCGACGAAGGTCTGGCTTTCGAGGATGTTCTCCGGGATGCGCAGGAAAAGGGCTACGCGGAGCGGAACCCCGAGGCGGATGTGGAAGGCTACGATGCCTGCCGCAAGATTGCCATCCTCGCGTCTCTGGCTTATGAAAAGCAGGTTGATTACGAAGATATCTACACCGAGGGCATCACAGCGATCACACAGGAAGATCTTACGTATGCCAAAGAGCTTGGCGGTGCGGTCAAGCTTCTGGGTCTTGCCAAGCGGGAGAACGGCAAGGTAGTGGCCATGGTTGCTCCCTTCCTGGTATCCGGCGAGAGCCCGCTCGCATCCGTAAACGGTGTATTCAATGCCATCCTGTTCCATGGAGATAACCTGGGCGATGTCATGTTCTACGGAAAGGGCGCCGGCAAGGAGGCCACGGCGAGTGCGGTGGTAGCCGATGTGATCGAGGCCATCCGCAAGAAGGGAAGAACCGATGAGGTCTTCTGGTCCGAGGAAAAACGGGTTCTGGGCAGTGTAGATGCGTTCTCCACCCGGTATCTTGTCCGGATCAAGGGAACAGACCGCAAGGAAGAGATTGAGCAGGCGTTCGGGAGTGTTGAATATCTGAAGCCGGCGGCCGGCGGAGAGACAGCGTTCCTGACAGGTTCTCTCAGCGGACAGGCATTCCGGGAAGCGGCAAAGAGTATGGAACTCATTTCCAGGATCCGCGTATTGTAAGATTTTCCCACTGACGATCAGGTGAGCCTCTTACAGGAGCGGTCATGTGGGTTTAGATAAAGGAAGTTTATCACAGAAAAGTCTGGAGGCAGATGTATGTTAGTAGTGAAAAAGTTCGGCGGAACCTCCGTCGGAAACCGGGACAGGATCTTTAACGTCGCCAATCGCTGCGTTGAGGAGTACCGCCGGGGAAATGACGTCGTGGTTGTTCTTTCCGCCATGGGAAAGTATACCGATGTTCTGATCGAAATGGCGAAAGAGATCAATGAGAATCCGCCGAAGCGGGAGATGGACATGCTCCTCACCACCGGCGAACAGCAGTCTGTAGCGCTGATGGCCATGGCCATGGCATCCCTGGGTGTACCTGCGGTATCCCTGAATGCGTTCCAGGTGGCTATGCACACCACTTCGGTTTATTCCAATGCGCGTCTCAAGAGGATCGATGCGGAAAGGATCCGCGCAGAGTTGGAGCAGAGGAAGATTGTAATCGTAACCGGCTTCCAGGGTGTGAATAAATATGACGACTATACAACGCTGGGACGGGGCGGAAGCGATACAACGGCTGTTGCTCTGGCAGCAGCGCTGCATGCGGACAAATGTGAGATCTTTACGGATGTGGACGGTGTTTACACCGCCGATCCGCGGAAGGTACCGACGGCCCGCAAGCTGGATTTTGTGACCTACGACGAAATGCTGGAGCTGGCAACCCTCGGTGCAGGCGTTCTGCATAACCGTTCGGTTGAGCTGGCAAAGAAATATGGTGTACAGCTTGTTGTTCGGTCCAGTCTGGATATGAGTGAAGGAACCATCGTAAAGGGAGGACATAAAATGGAGAAGATGATCGTCAGCGGCGTAGCTGCAGATACCGATGCCGCAAGAGTTGCCGTAATCGGCCTGAAGGATGAGCCGGGCGTTGCCTTTAAGCTGTTTAATGAGCTTGCAAAAAAGAATATCAATATCGACATGATCCTGCAGTCTGTCGGACGGCACGGAACCAAGGATATCACTTTTACCTGCGGCGATGAAGCTGCGGATGAGGCTGAGAAGATCATTTCCGAGAAGATGGAATTTGAATCGATCGATGTGAATAAGGATGTGGCGAAGGTGTCCATCGTCGGCGCCGGCATGCAGAGCAACGCCGGTGTGGCCGCCAAGATGTTCGAGGCACTGTACGATGCCAACATCAACATCCGAATGATCTCCACTTCCGAGATCAGGGTTACCGTTCTGATCGATGAAAAAGAAGCGGAACGGGCCATGAATGCAATTCATGACAAGTTTGATCTGGGCGATCACAGATAAAGAAATCACAGGGTTTAGGGCGTTCATTTTTCGAATGCCCTTTTCCTGCATCTGGTACATCGTAAATATTGGACTTCGCGATTAAAGGAGGATGCGCGATGCTGAAACGAGATGATTATATCAGCTGGGACCAGTATTTTATGGGAATTGCCATGCTTTCTTCCCAGAGGAGCAAGGATCCCAATACGCAGGTCGGTGCCTGCATTGTCGGGGATGACAACCGCATCCTTTCGGTGGGCTATAACGGCATGCCCGAAGGGTGCGAGGACGATGATATGCCCTGGGGCCGTGACGGAAGCGCCCTGGATTCCAAGTATATGTTTGTCTGCCATGCAGAGCTGAACGCGATTCTGAATCATCGCGGCAACGGTACCATGAAGGGGGCGCGCTGCTATGTGACGCTTTTCCCCTGTAACGAATGCGCGAAGGCCATTATCCAGAGCGGAATCCGTGAGGTGATCTATCTTTCGGACAAATATGAGGATTCCGACAGCACGAAGGCATCCAAGCAGATGTTCAACCTGACGGGCGTAAAATACAGAAAGTATGAACCGGCCGGGCGGGAGATCAAGATTACAATCTAGAGAGAGTAATTACATGTCCGAATTTGAAATTTGCGAAACACAATCAGAAAAAGAAACGCTCGAATTTGCCCGTAACATGGGGGAAAAGGCCGAGCCGGGCGATGTGATCCTCCTGCACGGCGATCTCGGAACCGGAAAGACGGTCTTTGCGAGAGGGTTTGCGGCCGGACTCGGAATCACGGAACCCGTTACAAGTCCGACGTTCACCATTTTGAAGGAATATCCTTCCGGAAGGCTTCCCCTGTATCACTTTGATGTATACCGCGTGGCGGATCCGGATGAGATGGAGGAAACCGGCTTCTTTGACTACCGGGAGGAAGGCGGCGTTCTGCTGATCGAATGGGCAGAGATGATCGAAGATATCCTGCCGGCGGATACGGTTTCCGTAACGATCGAGAAGGATCCGGAAAAAGGGTTTGATTACCGGAAGATAACAGTAAGCAGGACCTGAGTGCAAAGCGGCTTCTCTGAAAAACAGAGTCTCATGGTCTTGTCATAATAAAAAAAGGATTGATTTATGGTGGTTCTGGGAATTGACAGCTCCGGACTGACAGCCAGTGCGGCGCTTCTTTCGAAAGAGGTCGTATTGGCAGAGATTTCGGTGCATCATAAAAAAACACATTCGGAAACGCTGCTCCCCATGGTGGAGGAGCTTTTTCAACGAACAGGCCTTACCCCGCAGGATGTGGATGTCCTGGCGGTGGCGGCGGGACCGGGTTCCTTTACGGGACTCCGGATCGGTGCGGCAACGATCAAAGGCCTGGGTCTTGCGCTGGATAAACCCGTGGCAGCGGTACCGACGCTTGAAGCGCTTGCCTGGAATGCGGCCGGTGCAGCGGAACTGGTGGTGCCGATGATGGATGCGCGGCGGAGCGAGGTCTATGCGGCGGTTTATCGGATGCCTGTTGCCGGAGCGGTGGCGGCAGGAAGAAACAATACCTCGGCAAACGGAGAGGATAGTAAAACAAAGCGGCTTCTTCCTGAGGAGGTTCTTCCGGGAGAGGCACTTCCCGCGGCAGAGCTGGCAGAAAAGCTGAATGCACTCGGTGAGCCAGTTCTTCTTCTGGGAGACGGCGTAGATGCGACCCGGGAAATCCTGGAAGCCACACTCAAAATACCGTACCGCTTTGCGCCGATACATCAGAATAGGCAGAGAGCAGCCTCGGTTGCATCTCTGGGCCTTCTTTATGCAGAGGAGGGACGGCTCGTTTCATCGGATGATTTTGAACCGATCTACCTCCGCAAATCACAGGCAGAGCGGGTACGGGAAGAAAATGCCCGCAAAGCATGACAAAACGTACGTTTATCCGGAACTTCTTCCGGTAGGGACGTGTTGCAAATAGTCCGTATAAACAGAAATCCGAAATCGTATGATGATAAAAGAAATACCGGAAACACAACTGGAAGAGATTGCCAAACTTGAAAAGGCGTGCTTTGGCGATGCCTGGAGCGCATCCTCAATCAGAGACAGCCTCCGGCAGGAGTGGAACCATTTGCTTATCGAGATGGTTGACGATGAGCTGACCGTGGAAAAGTATGAGAAATCACCCGGGAATGAGGTGACCGCGGAAAAGAGCGCTGCACAATCCCCGGGCCATATAACCGGTTACGTGATCTACAGCCTGGTGAGTGGCGAGGCGGAGCTGCTCCGGATTGCAACGGCTCCCGATGCGCGCCGCCGGGGAATCGCCCAAAGGCTTTTTCATGAAATGATGACGGAGCTCCGACAGGAAAAGGCGGAAAAGCTTTTTCTCGAGGTCAGGAGCGGGAATGCGGCGGCCATCGGTCTTTATAAGAATTTCGGAATGAAAGAAATCGGCAGGAGAAAGGATTATTACCGGAATCCGGTAGAGGATGCCCTTCTCTTTGAGCTAATTTTGGAGTAATGAAGCTATGATGGACATTTGTCTTCTGGGAACGGGCGGCATGATGCCCCTCCCCTACAGGTCGCTCACGAGCCTGCTCGTCCGGTGCAAGGGAAAGGGCTATCTCATCGACTGCGGTGAGGCAACCCAGATTTCCATCCGGCGGAGAGGCTGGAGCTTTCATGATATCGATACAATCCTGATCACGCATTTCCACGCGGATCACATCAGCGGGCTGCCGGGACTGCTTCTCGCCATGGGCAATGCGGAGCGGCAGGAACCGGTTCTGATCGTCGGTCCGAAGGGCATACAGCATGTGGTGCATTCCCTTCTCGTGATCGCGCCGCGACTGCCGTTTCCGCTGGAGGTTCATGAGCTGGACGGCAATGAAGATTTTACGGTGGCGGATATGGAGATTTCGGCATTCCGCCTGAACCATTCCATGATCTGCTATGGCTACAGTCTCCGCCTTCCGCGGGCGGGACAGTTCGATCCGGAGGCGGCAAAGACGTTGGGACTTCCGGTGCAGTACTGGCATGTTCTGCAGAAGGGCGAGACCGTTACGTGGGAAGATAATACGTATACGCCGGATCAGGTGATGGGACCGCCAAGAAAAGGACTTAAGGTCACCTACGCGACGGATACACGTCCGGTGGATGTGATCGCCGAGCAGGCGAAGGATGCGGATCTTCTCATCTGCGAAGGGATGTACGGAGAACCGGACGGACCGGAAAAAGCAAAAGATAAGAAGCATATGACCATGCAGGAGGCGGCGGGCCTTGCGAAGAAGGCGGACGTGCCGGAGCTGTGGCTGACGCACTTCTCCCCATCCATGGTGAATCCGCTGGAATTTGAGGAAGAGATTAAAAAAATCTTTCCGCGGACTGTGATCCCGAAGGACCGCAGAACGGTAGAACTGAAGTTTGAGGACTAGTACGCTGATAAATAATTAACTGCCCCAATTACAAAACTTACGGTGTACTTGAACAAAGCTAATTTAGAAACAGTGTACTTAAATCGGTCAAAATTAGGAAATAGAATCCGTATGGAAATGACAGAAGAAAAAATGAAAACAGAAGACGGAGATATCGTGATCCTGGGAATCGAATCCTCCTGCGATGAAACGGCGGCTTCGGTTGTGGCAAGTGGGTGCGAGGTCCTCTCCAATGTGATCCACTCCCAGATTCCCGTACATACGCTGTATGGCGGCGTTGTACCGGAAATTGCTTCGCGGGAGCATGTCAAACGCATCAATCAGGTGATCCGGAAGGCTCTTACGGATGCCGGGAAGACGCTTCAGGACCTGACAGCCATTGCCGTAACGGCCGGGCCGGGTCTTGTGGGACCGCTCCTGGTGGGTGTCGGTGCGGCGAAGGCCATTGCATTTGCATCCGGCTTGCCGCTTGTTGGTGTGAATCATATCGAGGGACATATCTCCGCAAACTTTATTGAACATCCGGATCTTGCGCCGCCGTTCATCTGTCTGGTGGCATCCGGCGGACATTCGCATATCGTGCTGATGGAGGACTACGGGAAGTACCGGATCCTCGGTCAGACGAGGGATGATGCGGCCGGCGAAGCCTACGATAAGGTTGCCCGGGCACTGGGACTTCCCTATCCCGGCGGACCGAAGGTGGATCAGCTGGCCAAAGAGGGAAATCCGGATGCGATTCCTTTCCCGCGGGCAAAGATCGATGGTTCGCCCTATGATTTTTCCTTCAGCGGCCTTAAATCAGCCGTGCTGAATTATCTGAACGGCTGCGAGATGAAGAACATCCCTGTGAATAAAGCGGATGTGGCGGCATCCTTCCAGAAGGCTGTGGTTGATGTGCTGACGGAGCATACCTTCCGCGCGGCGGAGGACCATGGGGCGAAGACGGTTTGCCTCGCCGGCGGTGTGGCCGCCAATTCGAGCCTTCGGGCGGCGATGGAGGCGGAAGCGGAAAAGAGAGGCTTTACCTACTCCCAGCCATCGCTTATTTACTGTACCGATAACGGCGCGATGATCGCAACGGCGGGCTACTATGCATATCTGAACGGGGAACGTTCGGGCCTCAGCCTCAATGCGGTACCGAATCTCAAAATCGGAGAACGTGCCTGAAACGTGAATGGAGAAGAGCAAGAATTTCTTGCGAAAGTGCAGACAGGAGAACGTGCATGATATCAGGAGTCATTCTTGCCGGCGGAAGCGGCAGAAGAATGGGCGGCAATACGCCGAAACAATTTCTCACGCTGGATGGGAAGCCGCTCATCTGGTATTCGCTCCGTGCTTTTTCGGAGAGTGAAGTGGATGAGATCATCCTCGTGACGAGGGAAGAGGATATCGACTATTGCCGGAAGAAAATTGTTGAAAAATATGGATTCACCAAGGTAAAGAAGATCGTGGCCGGCGGAAGTGAGCGGTATCTTTCCGTGGAAAACGGATTACATGCGGCGGATGAAACGAGTGAAAGAGTGATCATTCACGATGGAGCGCGGCCCCTTGTAACACCCGAGATCATAAGCAGGGTTCTGCATGATGCGATGAAATACGGCGCTGCCACGGCAGCCATGCCCGTGAAGGATACGATTAAGATTGCCGATCCGGACGGCTTCGGCCGGGAGACGCCGGACAGATCTTCCGTATACCAGATTCAGACACCGCAGGCCTTTTCCCGTGCGATTCTGGTGGAAGCTTTTTTGAAGCGGCGCGCGTTGGACGACAGGAACATTACCGATGATACCATGCTCGTGGAGCGGTATACCGGGGTTCCGACAAAAATGACACAGGGAAGCTATGAAAATATCAAGGTGACAACGCCGGAGGATCTTCCGGTTGCCGAACTCTTTTTATCCCGGCAGAGAGTCTGAAATATGAAATAGCCGAGGTTCCGATGCGTGCTTTTCCGGAGATGCAGCGGAGCGGGTTTCGCGCGGCCCGGCAGAGAAAAATCCGCCGTGATGTTTCGTTCTGTGACAGAATTATTGACAAAATCGAAAACAAAGGATAAAATGTGGCGGAAATATAGAAGAAAGAGAATACGGATTTATCAAAAAATAGACTTCGTAAGAGACAGATGATGAAAATAAAATGGATAAAAAAAACAGCTGCAATCCTGTCCCTGACCATGGTTCTGGCACTGGGCGGATGCGGCAATAAGGGGGAGCAAAAGCATCAGAGCGGTGTTCCTTCTCTTCCGGGTTTTGGAACAACCGAGCAGGCGGGACCCGGTTCCACTACGGAGGAACTGACGGTAGAACCGGATACAAAAGAATATGCGGAAAAGGAAAACGAAGAGTTTGAGGCGTATCTGGATCAGCAGTTCCGGGACTATGCGGAAGCGGATACCATGACCTTTAATTATTCGGTAAAGGATGAAAAAAGCTTTGGCTTTTCCAAACCGGAAACGGCAACGATCGGTGATGCTTCCCTGTCAGATGAAATCTTTGAGGAAAACAGGAAGAAGGCACAGGAGAATTATGACGAGCTCCTGAAATTCGAGGATGCCGAGCTGACCTTTGAGGAATCTTTTATCTACGAGTGGCTGAAGATCAACGCAGAGACTGCACTGTCAGTCAACGATAAGAAATACCAGTGGTTCTTTGAACCGCTTTCCCCCATGAACGGTTATCATTCCGAAGTACCGCTTATGTTTATCGACTACCGTTTCGATGATAAGGCGGATGTGGAAGATTATATTACCATGCTCGGCCAGCTGGGAAATTTATTTGATCAGTGCATCGATTATGAAAAAAGAAAATCGGATGCGGGCTATTTCATGTCGGATACAAACGCTGATAGCGTTGTGAAGCAGATTGACAGCTTTATCGGCGATAATCCGAAGGACAATTACATGATCTCCGTCTTTAATTCGCATATGGATGAGCTGAGTTTCCTTTCCCAGGCCGAAAAGGAAGATTTCAAAAAGCGGAACGAGGATGCGGTCATAAATACCGTGATTCCTGCTTTTCAGCGGATGAAGGAATGCATGACTTCCCTGAAGGGGACCGGCAAAACAACGTTTGGCGCGCTTTGCGAGTATGACGGCGGCAAGGAATACTATGCCATGCTGGTGAAGAAGTATGCCGGCACGGACAAGACCCCTGATGAGATTGCGGCATACCTCGATGAAAAGCTTTCCGCGACTATGTCTTCGTTTACAACGCTGTATTTGTCCGACCCGGAGGGGTATCAGGCTTTTCTGGAAGTTTATGATGATATTTTTAAAGACACCGATAAAATGGATGTCACGGAGGAGCTGAGGGAAATCGAGGATATCGCCATGGAGGAATATCCCGATGCAGGCGAGATTAAGTTCTCCGCATACCATATGACACCGGCGGAACAGAAGGTAATGGAGCATGCCATGGCTTATTATATGCATCCGGCCGTCGATGATCCGGAAGGGAATATCATCTACATCAATGATTCCTTTGAGAAGGGACATTGGACGACACTGGCCCATGAGGGCTGCCCGGGGCATATGTATCAGTATATGTATTGCGCGAATGTGGCAAAGGTGCATCCGATCATGACAACAACCAATGAGCTGGGCTATAAGGAAGGCTGGGCCATG
>CACYDN010000150.1 GCA_902773185.1 uncultured Lachnospiraceae bacterium
CTTATCGGGGTTAAAGGTCGGAGGCGTGAGCCGTTACTACGACTGGGCAGTTACAAGCCCATGACCTTTAGGTCGTGGGTAGTTGACTCTATAGTTCCACTTCCTCCTCGCCGATCCGGATATCCATAATATTCCTTTCGACTACAATGTTTTCCTTCGGCGCCAATGTAACCGCGCCCATGGGCATCCGAACCTTTACATCGGAATTATCCACACGCAAACGGGTATCCGGCGTGGAGCCGCCAAAAATGAAGACGCCTTCTCCTGCCGCTTTATAACGGAGCGCCACGGAACAAAAATCTATTTCCGAGCTGCCCGTCAGACTGCCAAAAGCCGTAGAGCTGTCCGAACGCACACTGATATGCACTGCCATATCATGCATATATAGCCGGGCCGATTCACCGTTCAAAGTACCCAACACAACGATATGCGTCCCGCTGCAATTCAGCCGGAACAGTGCATTCATCGCCTCGATCTGCATGCCGGTATCCATATTTCCCACACATACGCCCTCGCGGAAGGTCGCATCCATGTAGAGGTCACAGTCATGAATGAGTAAGTTCTCATTACCGCAGATCGATCCGATCCCGACACCTTTATCCCCGGTCATATAGAGCGAATACTTTCCCTTATTGATCCGGATTTCTCCGCCAAGGCCCGAGCCGATTCCTATCATGGTCTTGCCGTTCGATTCGACAGAAACCTCTCCTTCCTGGTAAAACTCAAGAACACCGTGTTTCTTTCCGACATCATTCCCGATGCCGAAAACCTCCGTGCCATCCAGTGAAATCTTTAAGTTTCCGTCTCCTTCCACTGTCAGTGAAGAGCTCTCCGGTACCAGGATTCCGCCACCCTTCAGACAGTTTTCTCCCACCAGGCGAAGCCGGAGATGTGCATGCTCAGCCATCCGGATACAGGGGCGCTGCTTTTTATTGGAAAAGATCACATTTTCCAGCGTGATCATACCGGAATACCCTTCCATCACCTCAATGTGAATATCCGAACCGACATTCGGCGTCCCGGCAATGATCAGATCCCTGTAGGCAGCGCCCTTGTCTCCAATCAGAATGGTGGTCTTATCCTCCTTGCTCAGTGCATTCGTGGTCACACGCGCCGTTTTCCCGGCCACATAAACCTGATCACTGAGTCCGTCCACACGTTCCCGATGGAACCTGCTGATTTCCATCTTCATGTCACTCCCGACGCTCGTCAGGATTTCCTCCGACGGCCGTGCCACATAGAAGCCCTGGATCAGATCGGCCCCCAGACGGATCACCGTTCTGAGTTCCTCACTGGTCTCAACGCCCTCCGCCAGAGCCATGATGTCATTTTCATGGCAGAATTCAATGATATTCCGGACGAAATGCTGTTTCTTGGTATTGTTCTGAATTTCAGAGAGCAGCGACCGATCGATTTTTACACAGTTCGGCATGTACCGCAGCAGATTACTTACATTGGAATAGCCGGTTCCGTAATCATCAACCGCGATGCTCGCACCCAGGCTCCGGAGATGCTCTTTCAGTTCTTCCAGCGTATCATCCTCCAGCTCCGCCTGCTCCGTCAGCTCCACTACCACATGGCCGGCATGCTTTCGGATCAGATTGTCTACCTTGTCCTGATCATCCGATTTCAGCTTCACCCCGGGGATACTGTTGATAAAGATCTTCCGTTCTCCAAACAGATCCGCCTTTTTGTCCACAATGGTCAGAACGTTCAGGAAGGTCGCCCGTTCAATATCCCGAAGTCGGCCAAGGCCGTTCGCATGATGGATGATCTTCAGCGGCGGGATTTTCCTCTGTGTCCCCGAACGCATCAGGGCTTCATAGGAAAAGATTTCGCCGTCCTCCGCCCGCACGATTGGCTGGAAGCAGTAGGTAAAACGGTTTTCATCCAGAATTCTTTCCACATCCGACCGAACCTCCCGGTCCTCTTCGGAAAGAATATCCTCTTCCTTCTCCCGTCCGTTATATTCATCGGAAAGCCGGAATTTCGGCTCCATGTCAGGTGTCATAAACAGACTGAAGGTTTTCAGTGCGATCGTCCGGCGCAAAGCTTCCAACCCCACGGATACCGTATTCATCCAGAACCGGAGAATGGTATCATAGGACCTCGGTTCCTTTCCATAGTCGAGAACCGCATAGCCAAAGGTTTTATTTTCAAAAAACAGCGGCACAAAGAGATGCCCTTCCGGCCGGGAGGGATCCTCCACATCCAGCATCTCCGCTGTATCCATCATCCGGCTCGTATCGACCACGCAGCGGCCGGAATTATCCATGTCATAGGACAGAACATGCAGCATCCGTTCCGGATATCCTTCCGTACGGAACTCATTTTTGACCAGCTGCTCGGGATACCTCCACTGCTCATCCAAAAAGATATCCAATCGCCGGAGGCCGGACATAAAATAAATATAATCATATACGGTCCGGAAGAAATCCTCCACATTATCCGCAAGGAGAATATCCTCTTTCATGTAATCATGCAGAGTCTGGAATCCGCCCTCCGAATTCTCGGTAGTCCACTCCGATCTGAGACGTAGGCTGATGCTCTGCCGCGATGCCGTACATCCGCAGCTCTTTCCGATAAAGAATCTGGTCTTGGGATTCGGTTCTTCCGGCTCTTCTCCCGCCATGAGTCTGAGCATGCTTTCTACCGCATAGCCGCCATAATAGGAACCCGGAACATAAGGTGCCGTGATCGGGGCCGGACTGGTTCTTCCTTCTTCCGATGACCCATATCCGACAAGCGCAATATCCTCCGGAATCCGAAGCCCCGCCCGCCTGAGACCGATGGCCACACCGATTGCCATCGGATCATTTGCGCATACCACAGCCTCCGGCAGATGTTCCCTGTCTCTCAAAAGCTCTTCCGCAAAAGCCGTTCCGCTGAAATACCAGAAATCGCCGCAATAGACCCTGTCTTCCCGAACCGAAAGGCCATGGGCAGCCATCGCATCCCGATATGCCTCCAGCCGCCGGATGGAATGCTTATGATCCTTCCAGCCGGTCAGATAAGCAATATCCGTCATACCATGTACTTCGATCATATGACTGACGGTATCATAAACCGACTGGTAACCGTCTGTCCAAAACGAATGAAAGTATTCGCTGTCCTTATCCACACAGATCACCGGTCCGGAAAAACATTCATGAATCTTCTCCTGCAGCTTCTGTTCCACGCCCTGCGTCTGGATCATATCGGAAAGAACGATCACCCCATCAAACGCATCATAATTGACCAGGTTAAAGATATTGGTATCACCGACTTCTCTGTCCCTCGTATTCTGATACTTGATATACATAGAAAAAACATAGAGATCCATCCCGTTCGCAAAGGCCTTCTTCATCGCCCCCCGGACAAAATCGCTCTGGTACTCTTCGTCAGCCTGCGCCACAAGTAATGCAATCTTTCGTTTTTCCATTCGCCCCTCCTTTCGCCCCTATCCGATACCATGATACCACGAATTGCTCCGCTGCCAGGCGAGCTCTCGCAATTCTACAAACATTCGCATTTTTGACTTTTGACCCTGGTATCATGATATTCTAAAAAGCCGGACGTGACAAGGGTTTTACTGAAAAAGCCAGAAAATTAACAGCGGGGATATGAATCCCCGCTGCCATGTGTTATGCATTATGTTTCATTTGTAATATGTATGAACTATTTCGGCTCAACATGGAACCATAATCTTCCATCCTCCGCCTGGCTGATGGTTCCGAATAAGGTTACTTCCCCGGAGTCACTCCAAGCATATTTCTGCAAAACATCTGAGTTCCTCAGATCATCCGGATTATCAATAAAGAGATGCTCCGGAAGCTGCTTCTTCTGATCCCCGCTGATTCGTTCCCGATACTCACCATTCTCACCGGTCACAAAAAACCCGTGATAGTCTTCCATATACCACTGATTGTACGTGGACTCCGTCATCAGCCGACCCATGATTTCTACGTTCTGCGGACCGCTGGCAAAATCGCGTACCTCACGCGGCGATCCGCCGGAGCCCTCCGATGAATCCTCTGTTGCAGCTTCGGTAGCTGCCTCAGTTACCGCCTCTGTGGTGTCTTCTTCTTTTCCGTCCGTTGCCGGTTCCACAGCTGCTTCCGTTGCCGCCTCGACACTTTCCGCATCTTTCTTTCCCTGGCTTTTATTCTCCTTCGAAGCGTTCTGTTTATTCTCCTGCACGCCTTCACCGGTCCGGTCCGATTCCTGCACGCTCTCTTCGTAAGCGTAGGTTTCATTATCGGAATCAAACGAGAGCTCTGCTTGATCCGTCTGCTGGCCGGTCGTTTCGATTTTGGCATCCGACTTATTCTTTTCAGCCTTATCTTTGCCAAAAAGCCCCATGGCCGGAATCGCTGCAATGATAATTGCTGCCGCCGCCAGTACCGGAATCCAGATTTTCATGGCATGGCTCTTTTTGCCGCTGTCCTTCTTTCTGGATTTCCTGCTCTCCTCCGGAACCTCAGAGCCACGAAGAATCGTTGTCGGACTTTCCGCCGCCCGCTGGGCCGCAGCTTCCTTATCCGCAGTCCTTTTCGCCTCTTCCCGTGCCTTCGCAGCGATTTCCTGAAAATCAATCGTTCCGTCCTGCCCTGCCTTTGCGGAAGTGCCTGCTCCTACACCGGTCTTTGCATTAGCTTCATCCATCCTGTCTACGTCGGAAAATGCATTCTCCGCCGCTATTACGGTATCGGCTTTCGCCGCAGATCTTTCCACGGTTACAAAAGCCTCTTTGGAAAGTGCCTCCTCGGCCCTCTCAAACGCATCCGTTTCCGGCAAAGCCTTGTCCAGGTTTCCGGCAATCCGGTCCCAGAGATCGGGCGTATCCCGGCCAACCGCTTCGGCAAATAAACGCTCTACCTCTTCCTCGGGAAGCATTTCATTATTCAGTTTTCCATCATGAATATCCTTCACGATAGAACCCTCCTAAGTTTTTTAATCGCCTCATTATAGTGCCACGAGACCGTGCCCTGCGGGATTCCCAGAGATTCGGCAATCTCCCGGAATTTCATACCGCCCGACACCTTCAGACTGAGAATTTCCTGTTCCTGCGGCGTCAGTACCTTCATGGCTGCTTCAAGCGTTAATCTGTTCTCCACATGCCGTTCGAAGCCGGATCCCGTTTCGCTGCCGGAGGTATCCTCCAGCTCACGCACGTTTCCTTCCTCGTCCGGGGCATCCAGCGTCGCCATCTCCCTGCCGCTCTTACGCATATAATCGATGCAGAGATTTCTGGCTATGGTCGCCATCCAGGCCTTATGCCCCGATCCGCTTCGGAACCGCCCGGCATTCTGATACAGCCGGATGAAAAACTCCGATGTAACATCCTCCGCGGACTCCTTATGTCTGAGATGGGACATACAGACAGAAAATATGAAATTCAGATATACCTCATACACACGCCGCAGTGCATCCTGTTCTCCGGATGCCATCCTGCTCATGCAAAGGCTGAATTCTTCCTCAGTCAAAATGATCTCCTGTTCTATATACGATCAATACACAAAGTTTTATGGACAAAAAACAAAATTCATTTAAAAACCGTAAAAACATCTTTTCAGCCGCCTAATTCCGCTCATCAAATATGCCGCGATGAACTACACTTCTGCGACTGCCTCTATCTCGATCAGCACATCCTTGGGAAGGCGCGCTACTTCCACGCAGCTTCTTGCCGGATAATCACCGGTAAAATACTCCGCATAGATTTCATTTACCTTGGCAAAATCGTTCATATCCTTCAGAAATACAACCGTCTTCACCACCTGGTACATATTGGCGCCACGTGCCGAAAGGATTGCCTTCAGGTTATCCAGAACTCTTCTCGTCTGCTCTTCAATCCCGCCCTCGATCAGGGTGTTGGTTGCGGGATCAATGGCAATCTGGCCGGAGGTAAAGATCAGTTTCCCGGATTTTACCGCCTGGGAATAGGGGCCGATGGCCGCCGGTGCCTCTTTTGTGCTGATGATTTCTTTCATAATGATTATCCTTTCCCATTTTTCTTCAAATAATACCTTCAAAACACTCGGACCAAAGCTTCGCTGCACTCGCGTCAACGAATGATCCGTACTGTTTTCTCGGTGCTTTCCACACGGCCTTCCTTGATCAGATGGCCGACAGCCCGTTTAAACGCATTTTTACTGATACCGAATTCTTTTTTGATCCGGTCGGCATCTGCCTTTTCTCCAAAGGGGAGTGCCCCGCCGTAGCTTTCTATTACGCGGTACACAAGCTCGGCATCCTCCTCCATCTGCTCCGGAATCTCCGCCCGCATGGCAAGATCCGTCTTACCGTCTGCGCGCCGGTTCACCACACGGCACGTCACAACGTCTCCCACCTCGATCCGGTCAAAGATTTCACTCTCATGGATGAGCCCGGCATAGCGGTCATCTATCGCTACAAATGCGCCGAAGCCCTTCCTTCTTTCATATACCGTTCCCGTAACACGGCTGTTCTTTTCATATACGGTATTCGGCTCCAGATGGTCATAAAGCTTCATGGACACGGAAAGCCGTCCGGTCTTATCCTGATACAGCCGTACCAGATAGCTTTTCCCCGGCTTTACCTCCGCGGTCATCTCTCTGTGCGGCAGGAAAACATCCCGCTCCAGTCCCCAGTCAAGAAACGCGCCGAAATCCGTCACATTCTTTACCTTGAGCCGCCGGAGCTGTCCCATCTCGATGAGAGGCTGGCGCACCGTGGCAATCAGCCTGTCCTCGGAATCCCTGTACAGGAAAACCGAAATCTCCTGCCCGGCCGCGAGGCTCTCCGGAACCTGCCGTCTGGGAAGAAGCACCTGTTCTTTTCCGTCTGTCAGGTACATCCCTGCATCAGTTCTGTGATCAGCCCTGAGTGTATTCCATTCACCTAATTTCATCCGCGATGTACCTCCATTCCGGAATCCGCCCGGTCCCGGCAGCCTTTTCTTATCCCTACCTTAAAGCCATTATCGGGATTATATCACTTTTGAGCGGATGCCGCAAACCGTCCATCCAAAAGGATATAGCCGGACCGTTACTAATATATCATAAAACAGATGCCCGAAACAACAAAAAACAATTTTCCTGTACATCGACATCCTGTCGAACAGATCGAGTAGGGAGGATTTAATCCCCCTACTCGATGATGCGGGCTCCTCAAACAGGATACCACATAAATGTGTATCCTGATGACTCGCCTTCGCAAATAAAAATCGCCCCAGCTTAGCACTGAGGCGATTCCGAAATTTACTGATACTGCTCACCGATCGGCGTGATCTTTGCATTATCAAAACCAAGCTTTTTCGCGAAGAGACTGGCCGTTTTCTCATCCTTGGCATGTCCGTTTGTCCGGATTGCATTGGAAGCACTTGCGCCCATGTGAAGCTGTCCGTCATTATCAATGTATACATCCAGCTGGAAGGTATTCCACGTTCTTCTTGCCTTCACCGTCAGACCGTTTTTGAATACATATTCATTGATATTGGATCTTCTGATGTAATCGCCGTCCGGCCCGCTCGGGAACCATCTGTTCGGATCCTCTTCATTATCTATGAGCATTTGTTCCGTTTCCGGACTGACTTCCACAAGACCGGCATAGATCATGGCTAGCGCAGTACTCTGGTCGGAGCACCTGATTTCGTCCTTATCGACGTATACCCAGCCTCTCTTGAAGGTTTCCGTTTCTCCCGTTTGCGGATCGGTATAAACCATATCTCTTCCCTGGAAATTACTGGGGAAGGTATACATGGTTAATGCATCCTTGATCAAACTTGCATGATACACATCCTTGGCCTGTCTGCCCTTTTCCATGTAATGTACGACAGCCATACTGATGAAAGCTGCCAGGATTGCCATTACCGCAACACAAATGATCAGCTCGATCAGAGAAAAACCCTTATTGGACTGTTTTTTTTCACCGCTCTTCATGTTATTACCCCCCCGGATTCCCCTTACATCAACAACAGTTCCTTGTTATTATTTATAACCACAGTCAGATACCACGGATTGCTTCGTTGCCAGGCGAGCTTGACTCGCTTTTTTGACTTTTTGAACCTGGTATCATATTTAGTTTACATATCATTCTTGTTTAGTTCATATCCCGTTCATAAATCGTTCACATTATAACCGCTATCCACTCATTTTTCAAGAAAAAAATCACACTTTTTTCACAAAAAAGTGCACAATCTTTTTTGTGCACTTTTCAACATCATTTTGACCGTGTGTTCTTAAACCGGAATAAGGACTTTATACAATCAGATTGAAATGATATAGTAATTCAGTAGTAGCAATGGCAGAAAATAATAACAACATAATTAAGGAATAAAACGAGGTGGAATCGTATGTGCGATACAAAAAAGTTTAATGTCATTTTTCACAAACGTTGCAGGGCAGGAAGCCCACTACTCTTGAGTGGTGGGAGGAATGCCCGCTTTAGCGACGCATATCTTATGTTGATATGCTAATATCGTTGTTTTTCGCCAGAATATATGTTATTATA
>CACYDN010000151.1 GCA_902773185.1 uncultured Lachnospiraceae bacterium
CAGTTTGTCAATATGTTTTTGCATAGCGTCAATATACATTTATGTATAGTCTTAACATAATTACTTTACACTAATAATTTCTTTTGCATGCCGGGCTTCACGAAAAAAGGAGACCGCCGCACCTTCTGGCACGACAGCCTCCTACTCTCACCTGTTCAGATCAGGACTATATTTCATTATTTCTTGATATACTTATTCAGCGTATCCACAACCGTATTCAGGTTATACGGCTTCGCAATGTAATCATCCAGCTGATTCTGCATGATCCGTTCCTTATCGCCAAACATGGCCCTTGCGGTCACCGCAATGATCGGCAGACGTCTGGTATGCTTTACAGCCTCAATCTTCCGGATTTCCTGTGTTGCCGCAATACCGTCCATAACAGGCATCTGTACATCGAAGAGCGCCGCATCATATTTCTTGTCTTTATAAAGCTGAACCGCCTTCTCGCCGTTCTCCGCTATATCGTAGGAGAAGCCGGCCATACCGAGAAGCTTTCCGATTACCTGCTGGTTAACCGGTTCATCCTCAGCCACCAGAATGCGCGCATTCTTGCCGTTTGCATTATTGATCGAGAACACAGCCGGATCCTTCTTTTCATCCTGAACCGAAGACGCTTCAGCTGCCTTCACGATTTTCAGCGGAATCTCCGCAATAAAGGTGGAACCGATGCCTTCCTTACTCTGTACAGAGATGGTACCCTGCATGAGTTCGGTGATCTGCTTGGAAATAACAAGTCCCAGACCGCTTCCGCCGTACTTTCTCGTATCGGAGCCGTCCACCTGGGAGAAGCGGACGAAAAGCTTGCTCATGTTTGCCTCGGAAATACCGATACCGGTATCCGCAACAGCAATCCGGAGACGAATGGTATCCGCCGTATCATCGATGGCCGCAACCTTTACTCTTACGCCGCCGTCAGAGGTAAACTTGATGGCGTTGGAAAGAAGGCAGTTCAGAATCTGCTGGATCCGCTGACCGTCTGCACGAACGAGCTTCGGGAAATTATTGCCAAAGCTGAGATCCAGGCCAATGCCCTTCCCGTCAGCTGCCGGAACATGCGCCGCAACGGTTTCTTCGATTGCGGAACGGATGTCCGTTGTTTCTTCTTTGATCTTGTACTTACCGGCCTCGAGTTTACTGATATCCAGGATATCGTTGATCAGACGAAGCAGATTGTCGGCACAGTTCTTTGCTGTGATCAGGTTGTCACGGTAATCCGCCTGCAGATCATCCGCCATCAGCGTCAGCTGTACCATACCCAGAATACCGTTGATAGGTGTTCTGATCTCGTGGCTCATGTTCGCCAGGAATTCAGCCTGTGTCCTGTAGGCCGCATTCGCATCATCGATAGCCTTGGACAGCTTCTGCTCTGTTTCCTTCTGGTTGGTCACATCGATAACAACCATGTTGATGTAATCCGCTTCGGATTTATACATAACCGTATTGAAGGTCTTGGCGAGCTTCTCCATGATGATCTCCACATCCATGATATCGCCCTCGCGGGTTCCGGATGTGTTGTAAGCTTTAAACCATGCGTTAATGTCCTGAAGCACTTCGATCTTGCTGGAGCCCAGCACCTTGTCAATGAACTCCTCGCGGTCCAGATTGAAATAGTTGCCGAAGGTCTCGTTGGCGTCTACCATCTGAAATCCGGTCACTTCGCCGGTCGGATCGGTCATGATCCTGGCCTGCGCAAAACCAATCGGCAGGTTCATGAAAAGTTTTCTGTACTTGTCAGCTTTTGAGCTTCCTCTCTTATCTTTACCGGCGTTCATGTTGATCAGCATAAACGCCACTCCGATCTGCAGAATCAGCATGATAATGCCGACTGCCGTGTTCCCGGCCAGAATCCCGACAAGCCCCAAAACAGCAATTGCACCGGCCGCGACGATTGCGAGCTTCTGACTGTCCATTTCCTTCAATTTTTCCATTGCGCACCCCTTACTACAAGATATAGACGTTTTTTTGCCCATTTTTCTATAACATGGGCTTTTTTCCCTTTTACATTCTACTCCATTTCCTCCGCAGGGTCAACGCTTTTTCGTTTTCCCTTTCGAAGAATTATGATAAAGACCGCCCAGGAAAGGATGGTGACGAGCATTCCCCATTTAAAGCCCGTCGGTTTATAGAACATTTCCACCTCACTCTTCCCTGCCGGAAGATCAACACCCAGGAAGGATCCTCCCAGCTTATAGGTCTTCACCTTTTCCCCATTTACCTTTACCTCCCAACCTTCATCGTAAGGAATCGAGGTAAAAAGAATCTGTCCCTGCTCGGCATTCACAGTGCCCTTTACATAACCGTCATCAAACTCCGAAAGCTCAATGCCGCCCCGGGCAAGCCGCATTTCCATACTTTGGAGAGCTTCCATATCTACTCTGGACAGATAAAGCGATACCGTTCCCGACGGAGAACAGTTATCCTCAAATCGAACCTCCAGCTGCACATGATCTCCCTTCAGGCGTTCGCCCAGGTCAAACATCTGCGTCCAGTATCGGCCGCGGACCACCTCGGTGTCATTGATCCGGAGGATTACCTTATCTACATAATTGGCCCGGATATTGGTGTAATATCTACCCGCTTCCGGAACATCAAAATCCGCCGTGAAGGAAACGCCCGCTGTTCCGGCCTTGCTGTAATAATTCACAACCTCCCAGCTGGTAGCCGCAATATTCACATCACAGTTCGTTCCATCGAGTTCATAATCAACCGGTGTATCCGTAAAGACATCTGCCGTACCGGCTGCCATCGTGACAAAGCGGTTCTGCACATCCGCGGAACGGATTCCTTTCGGCTCCCAGTTCTTCAGTCCGTTATTCACCGCAAAAGCAATCGGAAGCGCCCCGGCATTCTCGTAAACCTCGACTGCGCCGGTATCCGTAAGCTTAGTATATCCGTTTACAGGCAGATATTCCCCATCCCGCTTATACAAATACCGAACACCGAAGATATCGTTGGTCAGAACCGTGGCACCGTTATACAGATATTCATTCGCACCCGTATAATACCCGAGTGCCCCCATGGTGCTCACCATTTCGCCCCGTGCCGTAGAACAGAAGGTTCCCACACTGGTCAGGGTATGCAGCGTATTCTCATCGAGCATCAGAGACTTCGCCAGTTCTTCCCTGGCAAAAAGTATGCCGCTTTCTTCTTTTACCTCTTCCACCCGTTCCGTTGCTTTCTGCATGGGGCGGACATTCTTCATGTAGTAGCCACCGTCGCAGAAGCCCCGGCCAAAGTAGGCAACACCGGCATTGACTACGATCTCTCCCATGTAGAAAAGTGCGATCAGGACCGTCGTGGTCTTAAACCGCAGCATCCTGCTTCTTCTTGCCACCACCAGAATGATATAGGCAAAGATGAGCAGGGCCGACATGGCTGTTGTCGAATTGGCATTCCGCCAGCTGGCCGTATCCACCTTTGTGTGAAGAAGAATGGGCCAGGCCATGGCCAGGACACCCGCAATGATGATCCGCGCCATGTGTACCTTCTTCAGCCTCGTCAGCGCATCGTATCCCATGATGAGGAGCAGCGTGATGAACAGGAAGGAAAACCGGTTCGGGATGCCGTACTGGTCATGGAAACCATGCCAGATGAAATTGAGTGTCGTCATGTTAAAGGATACCAGCAGGATGGCCGCGAGCACCGCTTTGGCGATCTTGTCCCGGAGTTTGATCCGGCTGGAGGTAAAATACAGGAAAAAGAGGAAGATCAGAATGACACCGCCATAAAGGTTGATTCCTCCGTCAAAGGTCTGGGATGTCACCGGCTTCACCATGAAAAGTGTCTTCTTCCACTGTTCAAAAAAGCTGCCGTACCACTCTCTTTTCGGGAATTGGGAACCGGCGGAGGCTGTTTTCATGATTGCAATATACGCCGTAAGAAGCGAAACTGCCGCCATGCCCGCCGCCAGAAGGCTGCTCCAGGCAAACCGGATTCCGTTCTTAAAGAAGGCCTTAATCCCCTTATGATCAGCTGCAAAGAACCAGAGAACGAGGAAGATGCAGATCATAAAGGAAATATAATAATTGCAGTAGAGACAGCCGAACAGCGCCAGGATATAGAGACGCGGGCTTTCTCCGTTCACCAGACGTTCAAAGCCGAGAAGAACAAGCGGGAAGAGCATGATGCAGTCCATCCACATGATGTTCCAACTGTAGCCCACCACATAATTATTCAGCGCATAGGCCACGCCAAACGCCGTGATGATCAGATGATTCTGGGGTTCTCCCTTTCTCCGGGAAAGATAATAGCCGAATGCACCTGCGGAAAACGCAATCTTCAGTGCCACCATGATTGAGAAAATAGCGGTGATACCATGTCTCGTTACAAGAAGGAGCAGGAAATTCAGGGGGCTTGCCATGTAATACAGCATCAGGGACTGGAAGTTCATGCCCATGCCCACGTTCCAGGTATAGAACAGACTGCCCTCGTTCCGGAGCTTATCCTGATAATCGCTCATAAAGGGCACATACTGATGAATGGAATCGATCAGGGAAAGGGATTTTCCGCCGAAGGGCGCCACATGGCCGAAGATCATGATGACCAGCATGAAAACCGTCACAATAACGATGGCCAGCATCCAGGACCAGTTCCGACCTATCACCTCTTTCGGGGTATGCTTCTTGGTTTTAAATACCAGAACAACACTGAACACGTAGTTCAGAACAATTACCAGAAACTGTACAAGGATTTTGGAAACCGGCTCATTGAAGCGGAAGGTATCGCACATAAACGCAAAGCCGACAACCTCGACCGCCATGGAAATGATCCGGGCACCGAAAAATGTAGCGATTTCCCGGAAGAGCTCGCCTTTCGTCTTTACATGCCAGCGGAATACAAAAAACTTGTTGATAATATACGCAAAAATCATAGCCGTAACAACGGCTATGATATTGCAGACATTCCGGTCTATTCCGGTAGCTGTCCGGAGGAGGAAGAACACCACCATGTTGACCATCGTGGTGCAGCCCCCCGCGAACAGGTACCGCATTTTTTCATTGTGATACATCCGGAGCAAAAGCTCCTTCAGTGAACTCTTATTACTTGTTTCCACACTCGTTACCGCTTTCCTTTAACCATTCGGCTTTCATATCCCGAACGGTCTTTTGGGATCTTATAAACTCATTCTGTCTCCGATCAGTCACATGCCTTACTGTAAGAAAGCTGACATCAGAAGAATGAGCGGCGAATTCCAGTAGATTGTGACTTCGTTGGTCGAATAGCTCTGCTGGTTATCCGCATAGCACATGGCAGCCGGTTCTCCGTAAATAACTGCCTTTGCATAGGAATCCTCACAGTTGCTGTCCGGTCCGCCGACCAGCATACCCGGCATAGCATGTCCCGCCACCTGAGAAGGTCTGTGATGCGGGTCGTTCGGTGTCATATCACCGAAGCCGGTAACGAAGCAGTAGCCCATGGAGTTTGCACCCAGGAGATAATCCATCTGCTGCTTTGCACGAACCTTGTATTTCTCATCGCCTGTGATGTTATATGCCATGAGAAGCTCTACACCGTTATTGGAAACGGTCATGTTACTGCCCCACGGATAACTCATGATGAGGGACATGAAGTAACCGTCCTCATCCCCCTTGGACATCATGTAATCGGCATCCTCAATGAGACGTGTCTTCGCCTCTTCCACAACATCGGAAAGATCCGACGGATTTGCCTTGATCAGGTCGTACATCGCATAGGTTCCGATATCGGCCCAGCCGAGACCGTTCTTTACGCGGGTCGTGAAATTATTCTTGATGAAATCTGCCGTACTTGTATCGCCGGCAAGGTACAGCTCAACAGCTGCCCAGAATCTCTCATCGTCTGTATTCTTGTCGGGATACTCACCGGTTACGATCTCTTCGGGGTTCACATAGCCGTCCATATCCTTCTTGTCGGCGATATAAGCCCAAGCCTTCTTGGATGCTTCCAGACACTTCTTTGCAAACTCTGCATCGATATCCTTGTAAATAACGGAAGCCTTTGCCATAACCGCTGCAAAATCGCCGGTTGCCGCTGTGGAGATCGGGGCCAGATACAGCTGGTCGGTTTCCTTCTCCGGTTCAACGGTTTCGGGGAATACGAGGCAGGATACCTTATGATAAACACCGCCGGAGGCTTCATCCTGCATCTTCAGCATCCATTCCAGTTCAAAGCGTGCCTCGTCCAGAACATCCGGAACACCGTTGCCGCTCTCGGGGATGCCCAGATCATCATTCTCTACGCCGTAATCCTCATAAGCCATCATAAAGTCAACAACCGTCTTCGCGCCGCTGACCACATAACGGCCGTAATCGCCGGCATCATGCCATCCGCCGGTCACATCCTTCTTCACACCTGTGGGGCCCTTTTCCGCATCGTATACTTCCGCCTCACCGGTATGGCAGGCATCATGCTTAAAGTCGTCGCCCGCGATGGCCGCATCGGTCGCCACGCCGCAGCGCTGGCGGTACATCATGAGTACCAGTTCCTTGTAAATATCATCATAAACATCGTTGCCGATCGTGAATTCATAGGTATCGCCGCGGGCGGAAACAACCTTGTAGTTACCGGGCTCTGTTACAGCGGAGAAGTCACCCTGCTTCACAACCATGTCGGAACCCTTGTCGAAAAGGATATCGCCGAACAGGCCGTTATAAACGGTTTCGCCGGTATCTACATTGACAACCGAGAAACGCTCCACCAGAGAAGACTTGGCAATAACAGTCTTTGTGTCGTTCGGCAGGTAACCGATCTGGCTTGCATTGACCTCCGGATAATCCGGAAGACCTTTTACCTGCTGGGCGTTGGAAGCATCAATGACTTCCAGCTTTACATTATCGATGTAGATATGATGCTCGCCGGGATCGGCCGTCATATCTTCCATCTTACCCATATTAAATACGATACGAGGTGCCGGATCGGAGTCCATGTCCATGGTGAATTCCGCGCTGAAATTCAGCACATCCGGGCCGATATCGATATAATCTCCCGTATATGCATGGTAATCACCGCCGTTGATCTGCAGACGATATTCCACCTTCCGGGCAATGTCGCTCTTGATATCGAAGCTGTACCGGTAAACGCAGCCCTCACTCAGCATGAAGCCGTCATAATAAATCTGGTTCGCATAATCCAGAGAGCCAACACTGTGGATGGCTACATCCAGCGCACCGTCCTTATTGGTCAGGTCAAAGCTGCCGCCGTTGGTGTAGGTGGTAAAACCGCCCAGACCGCCGTCGTCAAAGTTCTGGTCGACCATGACATAGCCGTCGACCATCTGCACAACTTCCTTCGGCTTCTTGGAAGGACCTTCCGCGGCTACTTCCTCATCGGAAATGCCTGTCCATTCCTCGGTACTGCCTTCCGTAGCTGCCTGCGTGCCTTCCGCATCACCTGTCGCAACCGAAGAAGTCTCTGTTCCGGATTCCGTGCTGTCCTTTTTCTCATCCTTCTTGCCGCAGCCGGCTGCCGCCAGCAGCATGGAAGCCGAAATGATGAGCGCAAGACTCTTTTTCATTTTTTTCCTCATAATACTCCCTTTCCCAATTACCCATTGCTTATTTTATACTTGGTTACCGGGTTTCTCCCACTTCATTATCACATATTCCGGAAGCCTTGTATTGTCTGATTTTGTCCGATTTCACTCATTATTTGTCATTTCCTCTCCCGGAAATAAACCGGATCACCTCTTCAAAATCCATGTCACCCCCGAAGAGGGATAACGCACTTCCGATCGTTACATCAACTTTATCCCCGCCTGCTTCCTTCACAGCGGAGAGATCCTCAAAATCGCCCACGCCGCCGGCGTACGTGACGGGAATCCGGCTCCCCTCTGCAAGGATTTGAATCAGAGTCCGATCTACGCCGGCCCGTTTTCCTTCCGCATCCACGGCATGCACGAGAAATTCATCTGCCGATTCCGAAAGCTCCGCCAAAGCCGATGCTGTAAGACACATATCCGTGAACTTCTGCCAGCGGTCCGTAACGATATAATAATCGCCGTCCTTTTTCCGGCAACTGAGATCAAGACAGATATGCTCTTTCCCAACAGCCCGGATCAGCCGTTCCAGACGTTCCCTGTCGATCTTCCCATCCCGAAATACATAAGATGTCACGATCACGTGGGAAGCGCCCATTTTGAGAAAGCTTTCCGCATTCTCATGATTTACGCCGCCGCCGACCATCAGACCTCCGGGGTATGCCGAAAAGGCCTCTTTCGCCGCACGGATATCCTTTTCGTAGGCCTCCGTACCGGCCGGATTGAGGAGGATCACATGTCCGCCCGCGAGATTTCTGTCCCGGTACATCGCAGCAAAATCAGCCGCCGACTGCTCCGTTTCAAAATTTGTCACCGCGCCGCCTGTGTCGCTGAGACTTCCGCCGACAATCTGCTTTACCTTCCCGTCATGAATATCAATGCAAGGACGAAACCGCATTCTTTCCCGCTCCTAGTGGTTCACTAATTTATCCGTTACCCATTGTAATGAACAGGCGGATATTTGTCAATGAAATGTCTGTGAACTGTATTGTTTATAATCTTGTTTTTCTCCCGGATTTCAACTATACTGTACAAGTACTGACAAGGCTAATTCCGAAGCCTCATAGGCGCAGGATTTACAGAAGACTATCGTCCGGCCCGATCAGAACAGATTTCTTTGTAAAACAGACTCTATACGGAGGATACAAGGCATGAACGCTGAACTGAAAATGAAAATCCAGGAGGCCTACCGGCTGGCCGACGATGTTTCCGTCCGGAACCCGGGGCTCATCCCGAACGGTTCCCTCTCCCTCAGAGAAATGCTGAAATTCGATCTTCTGCAGTTTCTCGGTTTTTTATATGAATCCGACGGAAACGACGGCACAAAGGAAGCCGCCTTTGTTACGGACCAGATTGGCATCTATATGGATGTGAACCGGTTCATCAAGTTCCGTTATGACCGCTGCCTTTCCCCGGATTTCATCAACACAGTCCCGCGTTCCATGAACTATTTTGCCAAAGCGGACCTTAGCGGTTCCGCGACCTGGCAGGCAAACGGCAAGAGCATTTCCCGCATCATTGCCGACCTGATCGGCGATGTGGGCACAGAGTTCGTGGCCATCAACGGCAGCTCGGTATCCGAAATCAGCAATCTTTCCAATTATTCCCTGATGCTGAATAATTTCCTGAAGCAATACGGTCTCTACAACACGGGAAAACCCGGGGATGTGATTTCCGCCGGTACCATCATCACGGCCCGCAGGAAAGCCATCCAGTCCGGCCTTGCCAAGCCGAGCATCAAAAAAACCGGCAATCAGTCTGCCGGTGCAAAAACAACTGATAAGCCGGATGAGCCGGAGCAGACCCTCGACCAACTGATGGAAGAACTGAACTCCCTTGTCGGTCTGGATGCGGTAAAACAGGATCTCACCAACCTGATCAATCTGATCAAAATCCGAAAGATGCGTGAAGAAAGGGGCATGAAACAGCCCTCCATCACCCTGCATCTTGTATTCTCCGGCAACCCCGGAACCGGTAAAACGACCGTAGCCCGCCTTCTGGCAAAGATTTATAAGGCGCTCGGCGTCGTGTCCGGCGGACAGCTCGTGGAAGTGGACCGTTCCAACCTGGTGGCCGGCTACATCGGCCAGACCGCTACCCTCACCTCAGAGGTGATCGACAGTGCCCTCGGCGGCATCCTCTTCATTGATGAAGCCTATACGCTGACCGACAGCAAGGATTCCAAGGATTTCGGTCAGGAGGCAGTCAACACTCTCCTGAAACGGATGGAGGATGAGCGCGAGAATCTGATTGTGATCGTAGCAGGCTACACCGATAAGATGGAGGAATTTATCTCCTCCAACCCCGGTCTCAAGTCAAGGTTTAATAAGAACATCTTCTTCCGGGATTACTCCGGCGAAGAGCTGACGCAGATTTTCCTTTCCATGTGTGAAAAACAGGAATATGCCCCGGATGCCGAAGCGAAAAAATACATAAGTAACTATCTGACCGAACGCGCCGAAGCCCACGAGGATAATTTCGCCAACGCCCGCGAGGCACGGAACTACCTCGAGCGCTGCATCGAGCGCCAGGCCAGCCGCCTGGTCGGCTACAAGAAAGTAAACGATAAGCAGCTGAAAACGCTGAACCTCAAGGATGTGACCGAAGAAGTTCAGGAAGAATGACATTCATGTCACTTGCTGATCAAGAAAGCATCGGCAGGTACAAATTTGAGAGTCTGTGAAGGACCGTCACGGGCCTCGTGCCAAATCGCTTTGCGATTTGCAAGCCTTGCTACGCAAGTCTTGGTTCTGCGATGCAGAACGCATCTGCCTTCGGCAGACACACAATTCTTCGAATTGCGTGCATGCAGCGCTTA
>CACYDN010000152.1 GCA_902773185.1 uncultured Lachnospiraceae bacterium
ATGTAGCGGCTTCATTATAACACTATAAGAGGAAAGCTTCAATCCAACTATTATCATAAGAAGGGATATGCTGAACTTGTTATAAAAAATCTTGTCAATATGCCCCTGAAATGCTATGATGAAGGTTAGATTATTACGTGCTTTAGCACGGGAGGGAGATTTATATATATGAGCAGAAATGTAAGCTTTGATTTCAGTAACACGAAGTTTATGGCATCCGATGCCGAGGTAGAGGCTATCCGCGGCAAGGTAGAGGCGGCGAAGGAAACCCTCGTCAGCCGGACAGGTGCCGGAAATGATTTCCTGGGATGGATCGACCTTCCCATCAACTATGACAAAGAGGAATTTGACCGGATCAAGAAGGCGGCTGAAAAGATCCGTCAGGATTCCGATGTCCTTCTGGTCATCGGTATCGGTGGTTCTTATCTGGGCGCAAGAGCCGTGATCGAAGCACTCCGCCATTCCTTCTACAACAGCGTAGATAAGAGCATCCGCAAGACACCGGAGATCTACTATTGCGGAAATAACCTGAGCAGCACTTATATCAGTGAACTTTGCGAAGTGATCGGGGACAGAGATTTCTCCATCAACGTTATTTCCAAGTCCGGTACTACGACGGAATGTTCCGTTGCTTTCCGTCTGTTCAAGCGGATGGCAGAGAAGAAGTATGGCAAGGAAGAGGCTGCGAAGCGTATCTATGCAACGACCGATAAGGCACGTGGAGCTCTGAAGACACTGGCTGACAGCGAAGGCTATGAGACCTATGTTGTTCCGGATGATGTCGGCGGACGTTTCTCCGTCCTGACAGCGGTCGGTCTTCTGCCCATCGCCGTTTCCGGCGCTGATCTTGACCAGCTGATGGCCGGTGCTGCTGCCGCAAGAGAATATTGCCTTTCCGCATCCTTTGATGAGAACGATGCCCTGAAGTATGCGGCAGTTCGTAACGTACTTTACGGAAAGGGCGTCGGAATGGAAATCCTCGGTAACTTTGAGCCGGCTCTGCACTATGTGACAGAGTGGTGGAAACAGCTTTACGGTGAGAGCGAAGGCAAGGATGGCAAGGGTATCTTCCCGGCAGGCGTTGACTTTACAACCGATCTCCATTCTCTTGGCCAGTTCATTCAGGAAGGAACCAAGAATCATTTTGAAACATTCCTGAACGTTCTCGAGCCGAGGAAGGCTGTTGTGATGGAAGCAGAGGATGAGGATCTGGATGGCCTTAACTATCTGACAGGAAAGACAGTGGACTTCATCAATAAGTGTGCCATGAACGGTACGATCCTTGCCCATGTGGATGGCGGTGTGCCGAATATCCGCGTCGATCTTAAGACGCTGTCCGAGGAAGTTCTTGGCGAACTGCTGTACACCTTCGAATTTGCCTGCGGCGTTAGCGGCTATGTGCTGGGTGTGAACCCCTTCAATCAGCCGGGCGTTGAGAGCTATAAGAAGAACATGTTTGCTCTTCTGGGTAAGCCGGGCTTCGAGGAGAAGACTGCTGAGCTTCGCGCAAGACTTGGCGAGTAGTCGTCTCACATATCTTGTTCGGTATGCGATTGTTTGTGAAAAATAGGAAACGATTGCAAGTATAAAGCTATGTGAACAGAATGACAGCATAGCATGAAATGAAGTAATCGAAAGAACCGGAGGTTCAAAGCGGTTACGAGATGAAATGAAAAAAACCGGGTGCAGGAGGCATAAACTTCTGCACCCGATTGTGACGAAAAGAACGAACCCCAGGCAGGTTCAAATTCAGGGGAGAAGGCTTATGAAGTATTGTAAAAACTGCGGAAAACAGCTTCCGGATGAAGCTGCTTTTTGTACAGGGTGTGGCGCAAATCTTGGCGGTCCGACAGGGGCACCCCAGGGCTTCGCGCAGGGTGGTCAGGCAGGTGCGCAGCAAGGCTTCCCGCAGGGCGGCCCGATGGGAACACCGCAGGGCTTCCCGCAAGGCGGCCCAATGGGAATGCCGCAGGGCGGGATGCAATTGAATCCTGCCGCATTTCAGCAGGATGCGGAATCCGTTACGGTCAGCATGAATGCACAGGGACAGCCGCAGGGCGCTCCCGGACAGCAGTGGACGCCGAACTGGGCGCCGCCGGGATTCCAGAATAGACCCGTAACGCAGCCCAAGCCGGTGGCACCGGATAGTTTTGGTACGGATGAAACCACTCGCCTTACGGCAGCGGATATGTCCGAAGCACAGCGGGCTGAGTTTGAAAAAGCAACGGATGCGGCGTCTCTCGGTACGGATGAAACCACTCGCCTTACCGCGGCGGATATGCCGGAGAATCAGAAGCAGGAGTTCCGGAAGCAGACAAATGCGTCGGCGCTCGGTTTGGACGAGACAACGCGTCTTACGGCGGCGGATATGCCCCAGCATATGGGTGGACCGGCAAAACCGGGTGGATTTTCTCATGTAGCAGGGAACGCAGGTGGCCCCAGATCCGGTTATGGTCAGGAGGATATGACTGCGCGCGGACATGTTCTGGCCAGCCAGCCTGTGGATTCCGGAATCGGTGGGCGCCCGCTTACGGCGCAGCCGGGTCAGAATCCGGTATATGGTCAGAATCCCCAGTTTCAGCAACAGTCCGGAAAGTCTGCGAAGGGTTCCAAATCAAGCGGTGGAAAAGGTCTCGTGATCCTGTTTGCCATCCTCAGTGTTCTTGGTGCGGCGGCTATCGCGGTATTTCTGATCCTGGGTCTTAAAATCAGGGACGAAAAAAAGGATTATGAAGAAAAGGCAAAAAATATCAGCGACATGCGGGCGGATATCCAGCATGCATCCGAAATTCGCACCGGAGTCGTCACGGCACTGGCGAATGAGGATGCTTATAATGATGCCTGCAAATACGGACTTAATGAAGAAGAAGGATCCGTTGTCCTCTGGATCGATGATGATGACAATTCCTTCCATCCTGCAAACGGGATGAATGGAACTGCGTTCCTGAATGAAGTGAACGAGTGCATCGGGAACACGAAAAACCTGTCCAGAATCAATTTTCAGCCGGATAGCGGAAATGGGGATCTGTCCTGGAAATGGTATGTTGCCGTTGCGGATGGTGAAGTATTTGTTTACATCGGCACATCGGATACTCCCTGTACGTATCAGCTGTATCCCGGCGTGAGTGCGGAATATGTAAAGAAGGGAGTGGGCGAAAATGAATAAAGGTCTTAAGATTTTTCTGGGCGTTCTTTCGCTCCTTCTCGTTGCAGGTGCTGTCGTAACAGGGATACTGTTCTTCCGTTGGAAGGGCGACCGGGATGATGCGAAAAAAGAATATGAATCCGGAAAAGAATCCTTTGAAAAAATGGCTCCGGCTGAAGAGCATATTATGCTGGATGCTTCGCTGAGAAACACGGAGGAGCAGACGGAAGCACCGGCTACGGAGGCAGTAACGGAAGCAGCTACGGAGGCTGCAACCGAGGCTGTACAGCTCCAGGGTGATGCGGCCAAGTTCTCTGCCAATTTTACCGATAAGAAGATCAGCATCTACTCCTGGAATACAGAGCTGGGTGACAGATTGAAGTATTTCTATGAAAAGTATCCGGAGTACCAGAATATGATCAACTACGTCAATCTGGGACTGGGCGGAACCTCCGATGATTATAAAATGGCTATCCAGAGTGCAATAGATGCGGGTGGCGATGCCTATCCGTCTATCATATGTACGGATAATGATGTTGCTCATTATTTCATGGATTCCGATAACTGTCTTACCATGGATCAGATCGGTATCACGTCCGATATGACAAAGAACTGCTACAGCTACACATTGGATTTTGCTACTGTAAACGGAAGCCTGAAGGCCCTTTCCTGGCAGGCGTGCCCGGGTTCCTTTATTTACCGGAACGACATTGCGGATGCTGTTTTCGGCACACATGATCCGGCCGATATCCAGAACCATCTTCAGGATTGGGACAGCTTTATGGCGTCCGCCGATCAGCTGAAGGAAGCAGGCTTCAAAATTGTTTCCGGACCGGATGATATCAAATATGTCTTCCTGGATCAGAGGAATTCACCGTGGGTTTCGGATGATAAGCTGAACATAGATGTATCCGTAACCAACTATCTGGAAATGGCAAAAATGCTTTATGACGGCGGTTACACAAACCGCACGAGCATGTGGTCCGATGCATGGAATGCCGGCTTCAGCGAAGATGTGTTCGGTTACTTTGGATGTACCTGGTTTGTATACTGGTGCATTCCGTCGGAGTCAAAATTCTATGGAAACTGCTCGATCTGTCAGGGCCCGAAGCCCTATCACTGGGGCGGTTCCTATCTGACTGTAACGAAAGGTTGTCCCAATCAGGGTCTGGCAGCGCTTGTGATCTATACACTTTGCTGCGATACGGATGTGATGCAGAAGCTGTCCGTGGAGACGCTGGATTTTGTCAATAACCAGCAGGCCATTGCCAATCTGATCTCATCCGGTCAGGGTGCCAGCGAAGTCCTTGCCGGTTACAATCCGCTTACGGTATGGGATAGCGCAGCAAAGGGCTTGTCCCTGAAAAATGCGACGGAATACGATTCCACCATCAACGGATTTTTGGATACGGCATCCATGGCCTACAATTCCGGCGAATATTCTTCCATCGATGAGGCAGTTGCCGGAATCAAAAATGATGTGCAGATGGTATATCCCTTCATTGACGTGAACTGATGCGAAGGGAAAACTGGCAGATGCTTTGAATCTGTCTTACCGGAGAATGAATATGGAACAGTTATTTGAACTTGTTGCGCCCTGCCACTTCGGCCTGGAAGCAGTGCTGAAGCGGGAGGTGCAGCGGCTGGGTTACGAGATTACAGAGGTAGAAGATGGGCGGGTCACCTTTCGGGGACCCGCCAGTTCGATTGCACGCGCAAACATCTTTTTACGCACGGCGGAGCGGATCCTTCTGAAGGTTGGCGCCTTCCATGCGGAAACCTTCGATGAATTATTTGAGGGGGTGCGGCGGCTTCCCTGGGAGAGAATTCTCCCGCGGGATGCGAAGTTTTGGGTAACTAAGGCATCCACATCCAGGAGTAAGCTCTTCAGCCAGACGGCCATTCAGTCCATTGTGAAAAAGGCAATGGTGGATCGGATGAAGGAAACCTGGCTGACGTCGGTTTTTCCGGAGGACGGTGACGAATATCCCGTGCGCGTCTTTATCTTTAAGGATGAAGTTACGGTGGGACTGGATACCTCAGGCATATCCCTTCACAAGAGGGGATACCGAAAGCTGGTGGGAAAGGCTCCTGTTTCCGAGACGCTGGCGGCGGCACTCCTGATGCTGACGCCCTGGCATGCGGACCGGATTCTGGTGGATCCCTTCTGCGGCAGCGGAACCTTCCTTATTGAAGCGGCCATGATGGGCGCCGGAATCGCTCCGGGCGTGAACAGAGATTTTACCGCACAGAACTGGACCAAGTTTATGGACAGGAAGCTCTGGTACGAGGCGGCAGACGAAGCGCTCTCGATGGAAAAGCATGATGTGAAAATGCAGATCCGAGGGTATGACAAGGATCCCGAAATCATTGCGGCGGCCATGAAAAATGCGGAGGACGCAGGCGTCCGCGAGCATATTCATTTTCAGGCACATGATGTGGCGGAGCTTTCATCCCCGAAATCCTATGGTTTTATTGTGACCAATCCGCCTTATGGCGAGCGGCTTTCCGATAAGGATGAGCTCTTCAGCCTTTACCGCGTATTGGGCGACAGGTTCCGCAGTCTTTCCGACTGGTCGCTTTACGTGCTCTCTTCGTATGCCGATACGGAGAAAGCCATCGGACAGAAGGCTGCAAAGAACCGTAAGATCTATAACGGAATGATCGAGGCGAGATTTTATCAGTTTCCCGGAAAGAAACCGCCGGGAAGAAAGGCTTAATATTGAAGAAATGGTTATTCCTTCTGCTGCTCCTGATCGTGGGGGCGGCAGGAATATTGACGATATATTTAAAACAGCCGAGCGGAAAACCGGAGGTGACGGACGCGGCAGAGGAAGCATCGCTTACCCTTCGTACGATGACGGCAGCATATGTAAAAGAAAACCGGATGGATGTCCGGGTGGAAGGGAAGAGTCTGAGTCTTTTCAATTATCCCATTCTGGCGGATGATGAAATGGGTATCCTTTGCCCGGAACATTTTCTGGAGGATATCATGGGCTGTGCCTTCCTCAGATATCCGGAGGGAAAGCTTCTGCTTCTCCGGAAGGGCGAAGAGATCACAATCGATGCCAATACCGGAGCGGCCGAGGCGGATGGGAATTCCTTCCCTCTTTCCGGACCTGTGATGATTTCGCGTGATGATGAATTTTATCTTCCGATAGAGTCCCTTCTGCCGTATCTCGGTTACGAGGCTGTCTATTCCTATGCGGATAATGCGGTTTCCTTTACCTGTGTGGATGGAGGAAACAGTCTGCCGGAGAAGTTTGACCTGCGCGATTACGGCCGCGTGACACCGGTACGGGATCAGGGATCTTCCGGAACCTGCTGGGCCTTTGCGGCACTTGGTTCCCTCGAGACGAGTCTGCTTCCCTATGAGGAGGAAATTTTCTCGGTGGATCATCTGGCAAACCACAACAGCTACGATCTGGAGGAAAGTGACGGCGGAGATTATTCCATCAGTATTTCCTATCTGGCGGCCTGGCTGGGACCCATTGATGAAAAAGACGATCCCTATGGGGATGGCGTGAGTCCGGATAACAGGCAGGCGGCGCGGCATCTGGAAGAAGCTGTCATCATGGAGAACCGGGATGATGAGATGATCAAAAGCGCCATCTATAAGTATGGCGGTGTGGAAACCTCCCTCTATGTGGAGATGACCTACAGCGGGCAGTCTTCCAATTATTATAATGAGAAGAAAGCGGCCTATTATTATACCGGCAGTGAGCGGCCGAACCATGACCTTGTTGTTGTGGGCTGGGATGATACATTCCCGAAGGAGAATTTCACGGAGAAACCGTCCCGGGATGGTGCCTTCATCTGTAGAAACAGCTGGGGCAGCGGCTTTGGTGACGGCGGTTACTTTTATGTTTCCTATGATGATGTGAACATCTGCCGGAAGGCCATCGTGTATTCGCGGCTGGGATCGGCGGATAATTTTGACCATATCTATCAGACGGATTATCTGGGCTGGGTTGGTCAGATGGGCTTCGGTAAGGAGTCTGCCTTTTTTGCAAATGTTTTCAAAGCGGAACGGGAGGAGGATCTGGCGGCAGTATCCTTTTATGCGACAGGCCCCGACACGACGTTTTCGATTTATATGGTACACGATTTTCAGGATACGGACTCTCTTGCGGACAGAGAATTCATTTTGACCGGCGAAACCCGCTATGCCGGATATTATACAGTCCGTCTGCCGGAGCAGATTCCGCTTCGGAAGGGCGAACGGTATGCAATCGTTGTGAATATTCATACACCGGGCAGTGACCGCCCCATCGCCATTGAGTGCGAAAACGGCGAGATGACGCGGAGCATGACGACTGCGGACGGAGAGGGTTATATGAGCCTTTACGGCCAGCTCTGGCACAGGGCCGAGAATACACCCTGCAACATCTGCCTGAAAACATTCACGAATGACAGAAAAAAGGAAGAGGATACAGAAGAATCGGAGGAGAACTAGAAATGAGTGATTCAAAGGAAATGAAAAAACTGATCTTTGCCACAGGCAATGCAAATAAGATGCGGGAAATCCGCGAAATCCTCGGTGGAAAGGGCTACGAGATTCTTTCCATGAAAGAGGCGGGTGTTGATATCGATGTGGAGGAGGACGGTGCAACCTTTGAAGAAAATGCACTGATCAAAGCACGGGCCATCGGGAAGGCCTGCGGCGAACTGGTTCTGGCGGATGACTCCGGGCTGGTGATCGATGCGCTGGGCGGGGAGCCGGGCATCTATTCCGCAAGATATATGGGACATGATACATCCTATACGGAGAAGAATAATAATCTGATCAGCCGCCTGGAGGGCGTGCCGGATGAAAAGCGGACGGCTCGTTTCGTCTGTGCCATGGCAGCTGTTTTTCCGGACGGAACAGAGAAGGTCATCACCGGTGTGATGGAAGGCCGGATCGGCTACCGGATTGCCGGCGAGAACGGTTTCGGCTATGATCCGATTTTTTTCCTGCCGGAATACGGAAAGACATCGGCGGAAATCAGCCCGGAGGAAAAGAATGCCATCAGCCACAGAGGCAAGGCGCTTCGGGCTATGGCGGAGTATCTGTCGGAAGAAAAGACAGAGGCGTAGCAGCTGCATAGAAGTGCTGCGATGGTAGTTTGTATACAGTTGTTGTAGAAATTGGCGTGGAGGAGCAGGATGATTCAAAAAATACTCATCGTCAGTGATTCACACGGCAGAAGCGGCCTGGTTGAGAACATCATCCGGAAGGAGTGTCCGGATATGCTGATCCATCTGGGTGATATCGAGGATGATCCGGGTGTGATCCGGTCATGCCTCGATGAAACGGCTAAAACACGGAACAAGAGTATTCCCGTGCCGGCGGTTTTTGTTCAGGGCAACTGTGACAGGTATGCGGGGAAGGAACTGAAGGCGGCAGCCATCTTCAACCTGAACGGCCACCGGTTTTACTGTACCCACGGCCACCGGAACGGTGTGGATTACGGCGTGGAGAATCTTGCTTATACGGCGCTGGAAAACGGCTGCGACTTTGCACTTTACGGCCATACCCACAGGCCCTTCGACGATGAGTGGGAGGGGGTCCGGATCCTGAACCCGGGAAGCATCGGTTATCCCCGCGGTGGAAGCAAGCCGGGCTATATGATCCTGCAGTTTGACGAGCGGGGGGATTATACGGTCGAGCGGAAGAAACTCTGTTATGAAGTGACCTTTGTCAAGAGGTGAATTTTGCTACCAGCAATCTTTTTTCTTGACTGTCACATTTGTGTGATCTGTCAG
>CACYDN010000153.1 GCA_902773185.1 uncultured Lachnospiraceae bacterium
AATCGAGTAGGGCGGATTTAATCCCCCTACTCGATGATGCGGGCTCGTCAAACAGGATACCACATAAATGTGTATCCTGATGACTCGCCTTCGCAAATAGAAGACGTTTTGCCTCAGCAAAAACGTCTTCTACAAGTATAGTTGATCAGAAATCGGTATACCGGTGCACTGTTTCTAAATTAACTGTGCACTAACCTGCCAAATTCAGTTCATCCAGCGGGAGCGGCTTACTGAAGAGGAAGCCCTGCGCCAGATTACATTTGATTTCCCGGAGGAACTTTAACTGTTCCTCAGTCTCCACGCCCTCAACGAGCGTCCTGAGCCCAAGCCGCCGGGACATATCGATGACGGAATGTACAATGATACCCGCATTGGGGTTCGTCTCATAGGAATGGATGAACTGCATATCGACCTTGATCACATCGAAGGCAATATCCTGCAGATTGTTCAGCGAGCTGTAACCGCTGCCGAAATCATCCAGCCAGACTTCAAAGCCATCGCCCCTGAGCTCATTGATCTTCTTCATAAGCTCTTCCTTATCCTCCGCAAAAGCACTTTCCGTCACTTCTATATGGAGAATTTCCGGCGAAACATTGTATTTTTTCACCGTATCGCGTATCGTTTCCACAACGTCTGTCACCATAAAGTCCAGACGGGAGAGATTGATGGATACCGGGCATTCCTCGCCCTTCTTTTTCCGAAGCTCCGCCAGATCCCGGCAGGCCGCCTCGGCCACATAGCCATCCAGCTTGTAGATGAGTCCTGCTTCTTCCAGAGCCGGAATGAAATCCGCCGGAGAAAGAAGTCCATGCTCCGGATCCTGCCAGCGGGACAGCGCCTCAAGTTCGACAATCTTGCCGGACTCCACATCCACGATGGGCTGGTAATAAATCCGGATATGTCCGTTTGCAACAGCCTCATCAATGTGGCTGATCACATACTGGCGAATACGATTCTTTTTCTCCATGGCATCCGCATACCAGGCAATCGTTGCTTCAAATTCTTTCTTTATGCTGTCACAGGCAAGCTTTGCCTTGTCGCAGGCTGATTCAATATCGGTTTCCGAAGCATCGCAGGGATATATACCTGCCTGGATATTCATGTTCAGCTTCATGAACATGGGGCGGATTGCCTCATCCACCCGCTGCAGTCTTTCATCGAGCGTATCCAGATAATCCATGACCACAAAATGATCTTCGGCGAAACGGGCGATCAGGGCGTTTTCAAAAACAACCCGAAGCGTTTTGGCTACATTCTGCAGAAGCTCGTCTCCTCTCTGGAAGCCGTACTCCGCATTGTAGCCCTTGAAATTACTGATATTGTAATAGACAAAAGCCCTCTTTCTGTTTTTGTCCATCGTATACTTCGCCATTTCCCGCGCCTTGATCAGGAAATACTGCATGTTCGGAAGACCGGTCAGCGCATCTACCGAAATCCTGCTGAGGTTATGTCCGATTTCCTGACGGATCACCTCTTCGCGCTCGGCACCGCGGTCATAGGGATAGCCGACCATCTGGCCGTCTCCCGCATTCTTTGCTTCGAGAAGACGGATATCCGAATGACGGATCATGTTGATGGCATCTTCCCTGCCCACAAACTGTCCGAATACATAGCCGCAGCTGATGGAAAGGCGGACCGTGATATCTCCGATCACCGCCTCCCGGAAGGACTCCCTGAAAGAGCGGATTTTTTCCAGAAACTCTGCCTCCGTGTGATTCAACAGAACCACGAGAATCTCATCTCCGTCATATCGGTAGCAGTTATCCTCACCAAAGGTCTCTGTCAGTTTCCCGGCAAAATCGATCAGAATTTTTTCCGACGCACCGGTTCCGTACATATCCTTGTAAAAGCGGAAATGGTCCACATCCAACATGATCATCGCCGTCTGCCTGCCGCGAACCGTCGGAAGGAAGTCCTGCAACGCATAGCGGTTCTTCAGTCCGGTCAGCTCATCGTGCTCCGCTTTCTTTTGCGAAAGCATGTAGCTTTCCACACCGTTCATCCGCGCGGTGATCACGAAAAGCATACAAAGGAGAGATGCCACATAGAATGTGGTCATATGCGTCATATCAGCCAAAAAAAGTTCTCTCGTTTTTACACTGTGGCAGAGAATAATATATCCCACATACCAGGCGGTGATATATAATCCCAGCCGAATGGGCTTGTCCAGAATAAAGAGCGGAAGGGCAATGATCAGCATAAGAAAGGTAATGGTAAAGTTTTCCCTGTCCCAGATGGTTCCCATAAAAAGGCCGAAAAGCATGACCGGAAATTGGATTGCATAGAGAAGAAGCGTACTGAAACGCTCCGTTTTCCGGAGGATCACGTGAGCCGCAACAATCAGAACAAAGAAGATTGCGACGAGCATGATCGTCTGAACGAAGGAGGCCCGCAGCGTAAAGAACACCTGATTGAGCATGTTAATGATCGCGACAAAAAGTCCCAGCACAAGACAGGTCTCCAGACCCACCGCATTCCTGTGCAGGACTTCGTCGCGATACTTTTTAAACCGGTCAGCCCGGACGCTCACAAAAAAGTTTTTCAGTGTATCGAACATAAGCTGCTATCGTCTCTTCTTTATTGGGTTTTACTGACCTGCCAGCATATCCTTATGCAGCAGGGCAAGCTTTGCATCGGCATCCTCCATGGAGCTGCCCTTCACGCCAAAGTAGAATTTGATCTTCGGCTCTGTTCCGGAAGGACGTACGCAGCACCATGCGTTATCCTCGAGTTCATAATACAGAACATTGGAAGCCGGAAGGCCGGTGGAAGCCACTTCGCCGGTAGCAAAGTCTTTTCTCTCATCCTTCTGGTAATCGCGGGAAGCGAGCACCCGGAGACCGCCAAGTTCCTTCGGAGGCTCATTGCGGAAGCGATCCATCTTTGCCTTGATCTCCGCTGCGCCATCGATTCCCTTCAGGGTCATGGTCGCAATACCTTCTTTATAATAGCCGTATTTCTCATACAGATCGATCATGGCATCCCAGAGCGTCTTGCCCTGTTTCTTATAGAACGCGGCAACCTCGCAGAGCATCATAACGGCTACGATGGCATCCTTATCTCTTGCATAGGTACCGGCCAGACAGCCGTAGCTCTCTTCCATACCGAATACATAGTTATGGCTTCCGGTCTCTTCAAATTCGAGGATCTTCTTACCGATCCACTTGAAACCCGTCAGCACTTCGAACAGATCAACCTTGTAATAAGCAGCAATGGCCTTTGCCAGATCCGTGGAAACGATGGATTCCACAATGGCCGGATTCTCCGGCATCGTGCCGCCGGCTGTCTTTTCCTGCAGGATATATTCCGCGATCAGCATAGCGGACATATTACCTGTGAAGCTCACATAATTGCCGCTCTTTGTATCCTTGCAGTATACACCGAGACGATCGGCATCCGGGTCGGTAGCCAGAACGATATCCGCATCCATCTCTTTTGCCAGAGCCAGTGCGCGAACCCAAGCCTTCTCATCCTCCGGATTCGGATAATCCACTGTCGGGAAGTTGCCATCCGGCTTCTTCTGCTCCGGCTCAACAAACACCTGCGTAAAGCCGAGTGCAGCAAGGGTTCTTCTTACCGGTACATTGCCTGTACCGTGGAACGGTGTATAAACAATCTTGATGTCCTTTGCCATCTCGGGGATGATCTCCGGATGGATGCTCTGGCGGCGAACCTCTTCCAGATACAGATCATCGAAATCGGAGCCGAGAACACGGAACAGATCCGCGGAACGCGCATCATCCTCATCCATGGTCTTTACCATGGAGAAATCGGTCACTTCCTTCACGCAATCCATGATACCTGTGTCGTGAGGCGGTGTTACCTGTGCGCCATCCTCCCAGTAAACCTTGTAGCCGTTATACTCCCGGGGATTGTGGCTGGCCGTGATCACGATACCGGCGATGCACCCCAGCTTCCTAACAGCATAGGAAAGCTCCGGTGTCGGGCGGAGAGAATCGAAAATAAAGGTCTTGATGCCGTTGGCATTCAGGCAGAGAGCCGCTTCCTTTGTGAATTCCGGAGACATGTTCCGGGAATCATGCGCGATGGCCACACCACGCTCGGCGCCGCCCTGCTTCAGAATATAGTTTGCAAGCCCCTGCGTTGCCTGGCGAACCGTATAATAATTCATGCGGTTGGTTCCCGCGCCGATCACACCGCGAAGACCCGCGGTACCGAACTCCAACTGCTTATAAAAACGATCCTCGATCTCTGCTTCGTCATCCTTGATGGCAAGCAGTTCCTTCTTTGTCTCTTCATCAAAATACGGATCCGTTATCCACTTCTCATAGGTTTCTTTATAGCCCATTTTTTTGTCCTCCCCATTTCTATTTTTATTCTGCCCACGGTCCCGACGGCACTATCGCTTCCGCTGTTGATAAACTCAACTGACCGTTTATTTCTTCGGGAATTCGGCAGTATCACACGAATATATTTTCTAATAAATCAGCCATTCCGTCAAGCACCTATCTTGCTTTTTTTTCATATTCCTGTCTCTTCTTGATCTTCCGTTTTGCCAGCATCTGTTCACGTCTTTCCCGGAGCCTGCGGACGGCCGCGCGGTCGGCTGCATAGGTCCGTTTCATCAGGAAAACACGGTCCGTGGTATTTCCCACATTTTTCACCTTATACTGGCTCACCATATAGCCGTGCAGAAAGCATTTTCCCGCCGCCTGCATGGTAGGTCCGCTGGTCTGGAACCAGGCCACCCGATCCCGGCAGGGTTTCCCGCATTTGATGCAGTAGATGAGTCCCGTATTCCGGTCTGCGATCGCAGCCTGCCGCGAATCAAACTCGGAACTGATCTCATCCAAAACGCCGCCGTGCAGGTCATGGATCTCCTCCTCGCGGGTTTTCGGATGCCGGTAGATATCGTAAGTGTACTTTTCCCCCAGCGTCGGGATTCCCGCCTGCATCACCCGTGCCGTATACCGGGCATCGGAAATCGCCGCATGATAGGCCTCCTGTTCGGAGAGGCCGAGATGCTCCACCGCTTTTTCCAGCTTGCAGATTTCATGATCCTCGGAATAGATATCCGCATAAATTTGCTGGACGTTGAAGAACTTCACGGGATAGGGCAGCTTCTCCATATAGTAAAAATCCATATTGTTCTGCAGGTAATAGAGGTCGGATGCGCCCCATGTACAGAACTCATAATCCTCGCCGCACCAGGCAAGAAAAGCACTGCAGGCATCCTTAAAGGA
>CACYDN010000154.1 GCA_902773185.1 uncultured Lachnospiraceae bacterium
ATTTGGTGTGTTGCCTTGTTATTGGAATTAGATTGAAATGGAGGTGGTGAATATGCCCAGAACAAAGGAAGAGACGGAGGGTGTGACTCTCCTTGGGAATAAAGGTGTGAAGTATCCGGATGACTACTCGCCGGAGGTTTTGGAAACGTTTGTGAATAAGCATCCGGGCCGGGATTATTTTGTGAAGTTTAACTGTCCGGAGTTTACGAGTCTTTGTCCGATCACCGGACAGCCGGATTTTGCTACGATCACGATTTCCTATGTACCGGATATCCGGATGGTGGAAAGTAAATCCCTGAAGCTGTATCTCTTCAGCTTCCGGAATCATGGGGATTTCCATGAGGACTGCGTCAATATCATCATGAACGATCTGATTAAACTAATGGATCCCCGCTACATCGAGGTGTGGGGAAAATTCACGCCGCGCGGCGGAATTTCCATCGATCCCTATTGCAACTACGGTAAACCGGGAACGGAGTGGGAAAAAATAGCTTTTGACCGCCTTGCCCATCATGATATGTATCCGGAAAAGGTCGATAACAGATAAGCACAAAGACAAAATGAAATCAATGACTGAAAACAGCAAACAAAATACATATGAGGATGTGTGCGGCCGGATTCTTGCAATTCCCAAATTCACGAAAGAGAAACACGGATTTGAAGTGATCCGGGCATATCTGGAAGGACTGGGGCATCCGGAACAGGGGATGCGGATCTATCATGTGGCCGGTACCAACGGCAAAGGCTCGGTTACAAGGATGCTCTCCGATCTGCTCCTTCTGGGCGGCCGGCGGACGGGAACGTTTACCTCGCCGCATCTTGTCCGGATGAACGAACGGATTTCCGTGGATGGGAAGGATATCGCGGATGAAGATCTGGTCAGTGCCTATGAAGAGGTGGAAAAGCTCCGAATCGAAAAGGCATTGCCGCAGCTCACGTTTTTTGAAATTCTGTTTGTGATGGCGCTGCTGCATTTCCGGGCCGCGGGGGTAACGGATGCTGTTCTTGAGACCGGGCTCGGCGGCAGGCTGGATGCGACAACTTCTGTTCCGGCGGATTTATATGTGATCACGAAGATCGGTTTGGATCACACGGTCCAGCTGGGCGATACGATCGAAGAGGTTGCGGGTGAAAAGGCCGGTATTATTACGGGGGATTCACCGCTGATCCTTCATGCTTCGTCAACTCCCGCAGAGCAGGTGATTCTGGCCCGGGCAGAGGCTTTTCGCTGCCGTGCAGTGGAAAACTGCAATACGTTTTCGGCTATTATTCACGGAATTGACCGTGATGGCATTGATTTTTCTTTTTCAAATGGGTATGATAGTTACGATCATCTTTTCCTGAAGACCCGGGCGCAGTACCAGGTGGAGAATGCGGTGACGGCGATTACGGCAGCGCCGTATCTTTTTCCGGAAGCGGATCGGGCGAAGCTAAAGGAGCTTCTGAGAAAGATGCTCAGCCGGTTTTCCATGCCGGGAAGAATGGAGGAGATTGCACCGGGTATTTATGTGGACGGTGCGCATAATCCCTCGGCAGCGAGGGAGCTTCTTCATAGTTTATATTATTCTTTTACAAATAACGAAAAATGTAGTACAATGTCCGGATGCGACCTGCCGGTGGATGGGGAAGATGCGCAGAACAATATGTTTCTGATCTTTGCGGCTTCGAACGATAAGGATTATCGCGAAGTACTTCGCATCCTTCTGGATTTTCCGTGGAAAGGAATTATCCTGACAGAGTATCGGAATGCGAGATCGGTGCCGGCCGGGCAGCTGGCGGAGGTGGCCGCGGATATTCTTTTGAATGCCGAAACGGTGACAGAAGAAAGGCATGATCCTGTATTTGAAGAAAAAAGCTCGCAGGAAAGGCATCAAGGGCAGGCTCTGATTCAAACGGCAGAGGACGTCCGAGCAGCACTCAATCTGGTGAAAAACGAGAAAGGAAGTCGGGTAATGGTTACCGGTTCACTTTATCTCGTGGGAGAAATCAAAGCATTGCCGGTACAAAATTCTGAAGTAACCGGTGTTGATGTTTGATTCACGTGACTATTCGCAGAATGCTTACCCGAAAACCGCACAAATCGAGAGGTGAAACATGATCGATTTTGAAGAAGAACTGAAGCGTTTTACGCCGAGTCTGGAAGTCAGCCAGACGGAAGAAGATATATATAAAAACGATCTGAAGGATATCACAGATATTGTGATGCAGATGACAGAGGATCTGAGGAAATAAAAATGGCCAGAAGGAAGTGCATTCATTGTGGCGGAGATGTGCGGGATACCGGATACTGCCGGTCCTGCGGTCTGAACCAGAGCTTCCTCCACAAAGCACAGAATACATCTTTATATTATTACAATACAGCCCTTGACCGTGCCAGGTTTCATGATCTAACCGGTGCCGTCGAGGCTCTTCGTATGTCTCTTCGGTACAATAAAAGGCAGATTGAGGCGCGGAACCTTCTGGGACTTGTGTATTATGAAATGGGTGAAACGGTTTCCGCCATGTCCCAGTGGGTCATCAGCGTGAACTATATGCCCAAGGATAATCCGGCCATCCGGTATCTGAAGGAGCTTCGGGACGATCCGAGGGAGCTTGAGAAGATGAACCGCATTGCCCGGGGCTTTAACAAGGCACTGGAGCTTGCGGAAGAGAGGGAGTTTGATCAGGCAATGGTTAAGCTCCGGAAGTGCATCAAGGAGGATAAGAACTTTGTGAAGGCTTATCTTTTGATGGCGCTCATTTCTCTGGAACAGAATCGGAAGGGACCTGCCAGAAAGTATATTTCCCGCGTCATCGCTATTGACCGGACCAATCCGCTGGCGCTGCACTATCTTAGGGAAATGGGTGAGTCGGAGGAAAACATTTCCCGGCTTGCCGAAGAGGGGGCGGAAAATGCCGAAGAGCTGGCGGATTATTATGGAATGGAAGAGGCGGACGAGGATGCCAGGCCGGCGAGGAAAATCCATCCGGAAAGAAAAACCGGCAGACGGACAACGGGCGTTAGAGATCTGAAAGAACAGAATCTTGCCCGGTTTTCCAATATTTATATGCTGACGGGAATTCTGATCGGCGCCTGTGTTTTCTATTTTCTGGTTGTGCCGGGTATCCGGCGTGAGATGTCGGCGGAGAAAACAAAATCCGAGGCGAGCTACAGCCGGACGATCGCAACACAGGATTCGGAGATCAGCTATCTGGAGCAGTCGATTGAGGCGGTTCAGGGTCAGCTGGATGAAAGCGAAAAGACGATAGAAGATAAAGATAAAGAAATCTCCACCTTGCAGGATGAGGTGAAGATGCTTCGGGAATCTCTGACGAAGGTGCAGACAACGCCGGAAGGGCAGAAACAAAACGGTGAAACGCCGGAAGGACAGACACCGGATGGAGAGACACCTGAGGGCCAGACACCCGAAGGTCAGACACCGGAAGGCGCTTCCACAGAGGCAAATTCCCAGGAGGTTACAACGGAAACGGCGGATCCGCAGAATCAGACGGATGGAGACGGAAGCTATAAGCCCACGGAGAAAAATGCCTCCGCACAGAAGAATAATGAGAACATGAACGGTGCATCCGGTGAGGATATTGAAGGAATGATCGCCGATGAATAAAGGTCTTCGGAATGCTGTGAAAAAGTGCATGAACCGACGCATTCTGCCCGGTCTCTACAGGCGTGAGGCAAAAAGGACGAAGGTGCAGGATGATCTGGCCGTGTTTGTTTCGGCGCATGGGGGAACGCTTTCCGCCAATCAGCGGATCATGCGAAAAGCCATGCAGCGGGCAGGCTTCAGGGCGATTACGTTCTGCCGTGAGGTGGACGATATGCGGCCGGATGCCCTCTGGAAATACCTGAAACGGTTTATCCGGGCCTATGCATCCTGCCGGTTCCTCTTTTTGGACAG
>CACYDN010000155.1 GCA_902773185.1 uncultured Lachnospiraceae bacterium
ATCATAGTTCAGCATGCCCCGGATCACGCGGTGCAGTTTCGGATAGATGCGCGGCGTGATCAGGGTGTGGAACTCGTCCAGCGTATTAAATTTTTCGTCCAGCTTGACCGCCCCGATTTCGATGATCTCAAAGGGCATTCTGGGATGCTCCCCGGCACTGCCTCTGGGGCTCTGGTTCCACTCCAGGTCAAATACGATATAGTTCATTCTTTATCCTTCGTTTATCTGAAATGTCTCTTTTGTTTTCTCCGGCTGGCAGTCCGAGACGCGCTTCGCCGGTCTTCTCTTTGCCGGAATCTAATACCTTAAATAGAGCATCAGCATGGTGATATCTGCGGGGGAAACCCCGGAGATGCGCGAGGCCTGGCCGATTGACTCGGGTCTTACCTCCATCAGCTTCTGGCGCGCTTCCTTCCGGAGGTTTTTGATCTCCATATAATCGATATCCGGCGGGATCCGCTTTTCTTCCGCCTTCAGGGCATGCTCCACCTGCTGCTTCTGCCGCTCAATATAACCCTCATACTTAATGGAAATATTGATCTGGTTTTCGATTTCCCACAGGAACCAGTCATCGTCGGAAAGTGCCCGGTTCCCGGTTGCTGTGTCCATGTTCTTTTCCGATTCCTGTTCATCCGGCTGACTGTCCGCACCTCTTTTTGCCCAATCCGGTCTCTCCGGATCGATTTCTTCCAGATCCCTGTAGGTAAACTCCGGCCGGCGGATCAGCTCCGCCAGATTGGAGCCTGTCACAAGAGGCGCGCTCCCGTGCGATGTAAGAAAGCTCTGGATTTCCTTCGAAGCACCGATCGGCGTTTCCGAAAGCCTGCGGATCTCACTTTCCACCCGCTCCCGCTTCAATACAAATCTTGCATAACGTTCTTCGGAAACGAGGCCGATCTCGTGGCCCAGCTCCGTCAGGCGCATATCCGCATTATCCTGCCGGAGAAGCAGACGGTACTCCGCCCGACTCGTCATCATCCGGTAGGGCTCCCTGGTTTCCTTCGTCACCAGGTCATCGATCAGAACGCCGATGTAGGCATCACTCCGCCGGAGAACGACAGGCGGTTTTTCCTGCAGAAGCCGCGCTGCGTTGATACCGGCCATGAGGCCCTGGCCGGCCGCCTCCTCATAACCGGAGCTTCCGTTCAGCTGCCCCGCCGAAAAGAGACCTGCTACCTGCTTAAACTCCAGAGACGGTTTCAGTTCCGTGGCAAAAATGCAGTCATATTCAATGGCATAGGCGTTCCGCACGATCTTTGCCTTTTCGAGCCCCGGAACGCTGTGTACCATGCGGTACTGCACATCCTCGGGCAGGGATGACGGCATGCCGTCCAGATACATTTCATCTGTGAATTCCCCCTCCGGCTCCACAAACAGCTGGTGGCGGTCCTTATCCGGGAACTTCATGATCTTATCCTCAATCGACGGACAATACCGGGGACCGACGCCCTCGATCACACCGGAATAAAGCGGCGAACGGTCAATATTCTCGCGGATGATCTGATGCGTCTCTTCATTCGTGTAGGTGAGCCAGCAGGAAATCTGTTCGCGCGCGATCCCGGCCGGCGAATTTTCGAAGGAGAAGGGCGTGATATCCTCATCTCCCTTCTGCTCCTGCATCACGGAAAAATCAATACTCTTTTTATCGATTCTGGGCGGCGTACCGGTCTTGAAGCGACGGATTTTGATGCCCGCCTTTTCCATATCCCGGGAAAGGCCGACTGCCCTGGCAAGACCGTTGGGCCCGGTATACTGGATCACGTCCCCGTAGATGCACCGCGCCTCCATATAAACGCCCGTACATAAGACAACTGCTTTTGCGTGGTAGATGGCTCCCGAGGCCGTTCTAACACCGGCTACGCGCAGAGTGCCACCCTTTCTGTCAGGATGAGGACTGTCCTCCGGCAGACTGTGCAAAGCTTCGGACGAGACGTCTTGCCTTACGTCTCCGGATTCAATGATGAGCTCCGTTACCTCTGCCTGACGGAGTGTCAGATGCGACTCCCGCTGCAGAGTCCGGCGCATCTCCTTCGTATACTCTCCCTTATCCGCCTGCGCCCGCAGGGAATGAACGGCAGGGCCCTTGGAACGGTTCAGCATTTTGGACTGGATATAGGTCTTATCGATGTTCCGGCCCATCTCGCCGCCGAGTGCATCAATCTCACGGACAATGTGCCCCTTGGAGCTGCCGCCGATATTCGGGTTGCAGGGCATAAGCGCCACGCTGTCCATGCTGATGGTAAAAAGGATGGTCTCGAAACCGAGGCGTGCCGAAGCGAGCGCTGCTTCACATCCGGCATGCCCCGCCCCCACAACGACAATATCATATGATTCTTCTACGTAAGACACTGATCCCGGTTCCTCCTAAACAATTATCAAAAACACATATCCCCTGCACTGCGTTCGTATGATATTACACAATTACGCTCAGGGTCGGTCATAAACAAATCCATAAATACTACTGTCCGATTTTCTCGCAACACCGTTGGAAATCACTTTCCCATGCAGAATTCGGCGAAAATCTTATCTGCCAGATCATCCTCCAGCGTTTCTCCGGTGATCCGTCCCAGTGCCTCATAGGCAGCCATGAGATCGATCGTCAGAAAATCCTCCGGCATCCCGGCCCGGATGCTGCCCTGCACACGCGAAAGGCTTTCCGCCGCAAGAACAAGCGCTTCCTTATGCCGCGCCGATGTGATCATCGGCTCATGATCGGCCCGGTAGCCCTCCCGGAGGAAACGTTCCTCCAGCTTTTGCCGAAGCACAGAAAGGCCTGTCCCCTCGCGCGCAGAGATTTCCAAGATTTCGGGAAGCTCGGTTATTTCAATCTGTTTCAACGCATGCCGGTCCTTCGTTTCCGAATCATCCTCCATTATTTCCTGCTTGTCCGAATTCAAAACAGAAAGAAGCTCTTCTGCCGCTTCCTTCTTCCCTCTGGCACCGTCCACATCCTCTTTGTTCAGAAGAATAATGGTCTTCTCCGTGCCGGCCTTCCGGATCAGTTCCGCTTCCTCCGGCCGGATTTTTCGGGACGCATCCAGAACGAGAAGCACAAGCTCCGCTTCCTCCATGCTCGCATAGGAGCGCCGGATTCCGGCTTCCTCCGCTCGGCTCAGCGTCTCCCGGATTCCCGCCGTATCCGTCAGCCGGAGCATCAGATTTCCGAGCTGGATGGTCTCGGTCAGGGTATCCCGTGTCGTCCCCTCCTCTGAGGTAACGATAGCGCGGTCAATGCCCAAAAGTGCATTCATAATGGAAGATTTCCCCACATTGGGAAGGCCTGCAATCACCGTCGGAATGCCACTCCGCATCCGGATGCCTTCGTTGCTTCGGCGGAGCATCTCCATGATTTCGCCGTATGCATCCTGCATGATATCGGCCAGCTCATCCGAATAGCCGGTAAGGTCGTAATGCTCCGGATCATCGAGCGCCGATTCGATCCGTGCCGTTTCCGTAAGAATTATATTCCTGAGGCCTTTTATCTTCGCACGAAGAAGGCCTCCCAGCTGATCCTGGGATGCCCGGTAAAAGGCATCATTCTCCGCCCGGATCACATCCATCACGGCTTCCGCCTGGCTCATGTCGATCCGTCCGCCAAGAAAGGCTCTCTTTGTAAATTCACCGGGTTCGGCTATCCGCGCACCCTGCGTTACCAGAAGCTCCAGCACCCGAGACAGACCGAAGGTGCCGCCGTGACACTGAAATTCAACCGTATCCTCCGTTGTGTAGGTATGCGGCGCTCGCATTACAAGGACAACCGTTTCGTCGAGAATCTGCTCACTGACTTCTTTCGAAGAAGCAAATTCCGGGCAAACAATTTTCCCGAAAGCCGCCGTATACGAAGGCATTTCCGCTATTCTTTTCTTGCCTCGGAACACCCGGTCGGCAATCGGAAATGCATCCGGTCCGCTAAGGCGGATAATGCCGATTGCGCCATCGCCCATTCCGGTCGCTATGGCACAGATGGTATCTGCTGATCTGCTGCTATAATTTATCATCCGTTACTCCATGTTCCGGTACATTTTTGTTTCAACATAGCGATTCGGATACACTTTTCCTAATTCACTGTGTACCGGTACAACGAATCGTTGCATTTCAACAAACATCTACTCTTCTGTCTTCTTTTCATCCATCAAAATCACGCCGAAGGCTGCGCCGCAAACGCCGCCGACAATATGTGTCAGCTGGGAAATGTTATCCTTCACAGTGATCATGGTCCAGATTTCCGTTCCGAGATACATCAGAAGAACAAGGATGAGCGTGATCGGAATCACGCCATGTCGGAGATCCCCCGCCGAGACAAGGACGATCATCATGAAGACGATTCCGCTGGCGCCCAAAAGTGCAGCATTCGGGAAAAAGATCACGCTCACAAGTCCCGAAATCACCGCCGTAATGCAGATGGCCTCGATCAGATTCTTTCCGCCGTATCGTTTTTCCAGAACGGGTCCCAGGAGAAGGATGAGCATCATATTACCCGTATAATGCTGAATATTTGCATGCCCCAGCACATGGCCGAAGAGCCTGAGTACCCCAAAAAAGCTGATCTTCGACCGATAAACCGAAAACAGAAGATGGGTGCTGTGGTCACCGGTTATTTTTCCGAGCCCCAGTACGACCAGGGAAATCAGGGCAAAGGTGAGCGTCACCGGCGCATTGTAAGACAACGTAAAACGTCTTTCTTTTTTCTCTTTAATCAGCTCATCTGCCATCGCTTCTCCCCTTTTCTTCTTTGAATAACGGTTCTGTTTACGCCCGGCACATTGGTTTCTATTGAACTGTACTTTTTTTTTTTTTTTTTATCCTTATCCGATCAGCAAAATACTCACTAACTTTATATTATAACACCTATGAGCCGGCAATGCTACACCCGTCAGGAATTATTATCGATGCTCCGATTTCGAATTATTTTTCCATCCGGCCATCCGCATGATCTTATCATCCGGTAATCCACAGCCGTCTGCAAATGAAAAACCCGGGGACACGCAGGTCCCCGGACTTTTTCATAATAATTATGACTAATGCACCGTTTCTGAATGAACGGAAGCACTGTTTTTATACATCGTACGGCGGCTGATGCTTTACTGTCCGCATGATAGCCGGAAGCATAATGATAACTCCCGTAATCAAAAGCATAAAGAATGAAAGTCCAAGACCCGGTTTGATCAATCCCATTAACTGATCCTTTACCTTGCCCTTAGCAATCAAACCACCAATCAGGATAAGCAGTACATGCGCTCCGCCTGCATAAAACTGTGAAAACGGAAGGCTCTTATATTTAGCAATTACGCCACCAAATCCCGTCTGAGAACCGCTGTGCAATTCAACAAGGCATGCCCATGCATCAATTAACAATACTAAAATACCAAACAATGCCGCATTGGCAAAAATTGTTTCTCCTTTTTTTCCAAAATATGGTATATCCGCTGTCACAAAAGATTTTACCAAAGAAAAAATGAAAGTAAGAACAAAGGCTACCGGAACAGCAAAAAGAATCGGATTGCTCTTTGCGCGGTTCATGAAACCATTAAAATCAATCGGTGCTCCACCTGCTGCAGGTGCTCCATAGCCTCCCTGCGGCGCGCCATAAGGCTGCTGGGGTGCTCCATAAGGTTGCTGCGGTGCGCCAATCGGTGCGCCACAAGCCGGACAACTCGGCATTCCATCGGGGATTGTCTGGCCACAATTCGGACAAATCATCGTTTAACCCTCCTCATAATTATAAAAAAAAGTGTGTATGTTTGCATACACGACTATGATAACACATTTCTGTTACAATTGTAAAGAAAAAGCGTATATGAGTGTCTATAAAAATTCCATTACATATTCCGATCGTTTCCTAAAAATCAAGTAGTAGGGGGATAACTCCCCCTACTCGATGATGCCTTTCATTTCATAAGTAATCTAACGATTATTTATACCTCATACGGAGGCTGATGTTTTGATGCGCGAACAATAGCCGGAACAAGCATCAGAACACCGCAAATCATAAGAATGTAGAAGGATAAACCAAGAGATACATCTGCTTCACCTTCTGTATCTTTCTTAAGTCCGCTCATGATCACGATCGCACCGATCACTACCATAACGATATAGAACGCACCTGCATAGAACTGTGAGCCCGGAAGACTCTTATACTTCGCAATTGCACCGCCAAATCCCGTCTGTGCTCCTCCATGGAATTCGACAAGAACAAACCAGATTGTGATCAGCAGGACAAAAATAGCGCAGATCAGCATTCCTGTTCCACCTTTAACCTTTTCACTCATGCCCATATAAGACATCTTCGAGCTGAACATGGAACCCTTAATTGTTAATTTGTACCATCCGTTACTTGCACTGACTACCCAGAATCCCTTTACAAAAAGGAAAATCAGTGTAAGCAATACCGCAACCGGCGTCATATAATTCAGCGGGTTCGCCTTGGAACGGTTCATCCATCCGTTAAAATCAAACACGCCACCACTTCCTCCTGCACGATATCCGCCCGGTGCTCCGTAGCCACCCGGCGCGGGTGCTCCATAGCCAGGTGTTCCATATTGCTGCTGCGGTGCTCCATAGCCGGCTCCCGGTGCTCCGTAACCTTGCTGGGGTGCTCCATAGCCCTGTTGGGGCGCTCCGTAACCCTGCGGTGCTCCATAGCCCTGTTGGGGCGCTCCATACTGCTGCTGCGGTGCTCCGTATCCCTGCGGCGCTCCGTAACCCTGCGGTGCTCCGCCAAGCTGCGCTCCGCAGACGGGGCAGACCGGAGAACCGTCAGGTATCATCTGACCACAATTCGGACATACCATAATCCATTTCCTCCCATAAAAAAACCAATTTTCTTGTCACCTACACCGATAACAGACTTCAAAATGAAATCATCCGTGCAAGATAACACATCTGCGGCTATAATACCACAATTCCCACATATATGCAAAACATGTTTACGCAATCCTTCACTTTATTATCCAA